>CAMHLV010000001.1 GCA_946186115.1 uncultured Prevotella sp.
GCCAACGAACATTTTATCGTCTTTTTTGAGAGGAATGTTCGTAACGAGGATATTACGGCTATTACCTACCTGCGCAAGAAATGTCACAACGTATATATTATTCTGATTACTGACAATATGTCACCAGAGGAGCGTGACATTTACATGAAGTGCGGAATCAACGACACTATTGTTAATGACGCTTCGATTACGGAGCTGAACAAAAAAATCCAGTTTATTTCTGACCGTGAGAGTATTCTCTTTGATGAGGAGAGGCCAAAACATAGAATTCTCAAATTCCAGATTCCTCTCTGGAAGAGACTCTTCGATATTATATTCTCCGGTATAGCAATCATTATTCTCTCGCCAGTCTTCATACTTACTGCCATTGCTATAAAACTTGAAAGCAAGGGTCCGGTATTGTTTAAGTCAAAGCGCGTAGGCACAAACTACACCATCTTTGATTTCCTCAAGTTCCGCAGTATGTATATGGATGCTGAGGATCGTTTGAAAGAACTCAGCAAAGAACATAATCAATACGCAGAGACACGTGAAGAAGAAGAGCTTAAGACGGTTACGGCACCATTAGGCGAACAGGCAGAGCAGGACATGCTCGACATGGGGATGGAATCTATGATGATGATTGGTGATGAAGAAATAATGCTCGTAGGAGATGATTTCGTGATGGCAGAAAGCGATTTCAGCAAAAAGAAAGAAGAAGAAATAAACAACGCTTTCGTTAAGATTGAGAACGACCCGCGCATTACCAAGGTGGGAAGATTCATCAGAAAATATAGCATCGACGAACTGCCGCAACTGTTTAATATCCTAAAAGGCGACATGTCGATTGTTGGCAACCGTCCACTTCCGCTTTACGAGGCAGAAAAACTCACGGTTGACAGTAGCATCGACCGATTCATGGCACCGGCAGGACTAACAGGATTATGGCAGGTTGAAGAACGCGGAAAGGGTGGAAACATGTCGGCTGAGGAGCGCAAGCAACTTGACATCACTTACGGACAAACATACAACTTCATGCTAGACATGAAAATTATTTTCCGCACACTAACAGCATTCATACAAAAAGAAAACGTGTAAAAGACAGAACGTAACAAAGAGTATTTAATGACCATATTAAGACGTATCATCATCATCTTTGCGGCCGTAGCAGTAAAGTTAACGGCTTACGGTCAGTTTAACAATAGCGGTATCAGTGCGGGTTTTTTTGACTCAAGCAATCAAAACTCGATTAACTTTTCTGACTTCCATCTGCCGCCATTGGCTGTACTCTTTGAGAATGCAAAACAGAATCCCAGAATTCTTTCTCTTGAAATGGCTCAAGAAATGGCCAAGGCCGAAGTAGCCAAGCAGAAACGCCACATATTCTCATACATTAAAGGCCATGCAAGCTATAGTTATGGTAAAACTGATATGTGGGGGCAAAATTCATCTGACTACAGTCCTGTTTTGCAACAGTTTCAGGGTAGCGAGCAAAGCTACTGGAATATTGGTGTAAATGTTGCAGTACCACTTGAGGACATTCTCGACCTGGCCGGCTCTGTAAAGCGTAAGCGCATTGAAGTGGCTAAGGCCATGTATGAAAAAGACAAGGAGTATGAGAATTTGAAAAAAGAAATAGCCACCCTTTTCATCAAGATAACAAACAGCCTGGTAACATTGAAGACGGCAAGTGAGGGTTCTGCAATCTACCAGGGAGCAGGTGCATTAAATCAAGAAGAATTCCATCAGGGCAATATGACGATTGAGGATTTTGCCTATACTAAATTGCATGAGTTGTCTGTGGTAAAGGAATATCAGGTCCTTCAAACAGAAATAACGACAGATATCATCACTCTGGAACTCCTGTCACACACACCCATTCTGACAAACACCACAACGGAAATCAACCTTGACGACAAGGAGCAGAAGACGGAGAAGCAGATAAGGAAAGAGAATAAGGCTATAGAAAGGCACATCAGAAAGACGGCTGCAGCTGAAGAAAGGAAGTTCCAGAAGATGGAGGATGCAGAGCGTAAGGCTCAACAAAAGGCAGCAAAGGAGGCATCAAAAGCCTATAGTAAAAAGTAGGAAATAAACCCCAAACATAGAATGCTATGGATTTGTTCAGATATATAATACGATTCTTATTCAAGATCAGGTGGTATCTCGTCGTTCTTCCGATGATAGCCCTCATTGTGGCATGGTTTATGACTCGCCACATGGAGCGTGTATACGATACTAATACTACTATATATACGGGTATGATTACCGGATACAACATCGAGGGTGGCGTGGGAGCTGCTGGTGGTAACGCTCAGACAAACATCACCAACTTGATGCTTATTATCACAACCGACAATACCATACATGAAGTGGCACTACGCTTGTTTGCTCGTTGCATGATGTATGGCAACGCAAATAAAGACAACAACTATATTTCAGCAGAGCACTACAGGATGTTAAGTGCATCTGTTCCTGCAGAAGTCAAAGCATTAATTAATCATAACAGCGAGTCGCAGACGTATGCTAACCTAAAGGCATACGAAAAGCCATCTCAAGACAACTACCTGTTTGGAATACTCAATTTTCACGAATATTTCGGAATCAACAGTATCACTTCGCGTCTTAAGGTACTTCAGTTGGAAAGAAGTGATATCATCGACATAGCATATTCTGCCAATGATGCAGGAATAGCATACAATACCCTTGACATTCTTAACGAGGTGTTTGCTCGTCAATACCAACAATTACGCTTTGGTGAGACCAGTAATGTCATTAAGTATTTTGAGAAAGAAGTTGCCCGACTGTTCCGCATTCTCACAAGCGCAGAGGACGACCTTATCCGCTACAACATTTCTAAGAAAATCATCAACTACGAGGAGCAGACCAAGCAGCTTACCGTACTTGAAGCACAACAGCAGAACTTCCGCAACGATCAGCTGATGAACTATACAACAGCTAAAGCTCTGCTTGACTATCTTGAGCATCAACTGGGAAACCGAGCTCAAGTAATACGCTCAAATCAGGAGTTCACCAATCAGGTGCGCGAAATATCACGTCTGCAATCTCGTATCTCAAATCTTAGACTGATGAGTAGCGAAGGAGGTGGTCGCAACAATGAATCCCAAGAAGAGCTTGCAAAGGCACAACGCGAACTTCAGGTTGCCACCAACCGCGTGACAGACCTTACAAAAGACATCGAAGCATCTACCTATAGTACAGAAACAGGAGTCAAAGCAAACGACATGCTCGGCAGATGGCTTGAACAGCTCTTGCTCCTTGAAAAGACGAAGGCAGAAATGACTGCCACCGACATAATGAAGGACGATCTGGAAAAACAATATCTATATTACGCACCTATTGGAGCTACACTGGATCGTAAAGACCGACACATCAGCTTCGTCGAAGGAAACTATATGGAGATGCTGAAAGCACTTAACTCTGCACGTATGCGCCAACGCAACCTTCAGATGACAACGGCTACCCTTCGGGTCCTTAATCCTCCTATGTTCCCGCTCAATGCCCAACCCACTAATCGTATGATGGTACTATTGGGCGCTTTCATGCTGACATTCATTCTGACGGCAATGTGGTTCTTCATGATAGAACTTCTCGACCGCACACTGCGCGACCGATTGCGCTCAGAACGCATAACAAAGGTGCCTGTTATTGGCTGCTATCCAAAAGAGAGCAATCTTCGCTATCGACGCTTCAACAAGACTATTGCCGATATGGCAATGAAACAGTTGAGTAAGGCACTGCTTCCTCATTTCCAGGAAGGCCAGCAGAATGTGCTCAACCTAATATCCACCGACTCTGGCAACGGAAAGAGCTATCTTGCACAGGAACTGGAGAACTACTGGATATCTATCGGACTACAAGTTCGCCGTCTGACATACGATGAGGACTTTTTGGCAGAAGACAGCCGGTTTATCTTGGCAAAGGATATTAAGGACCTGTGCTCTGATATCCTGCCCGACGAGATAGCAATTGTGGAATATCCAAATCTCGACGAAAACTCTATTTCCCCTGCCCTGTTAAACATAGGAACTGTTAACTTGATGGTGACTCGCGCAAACCGTACATGGAAGGATATTGACCAGAAAGCACTGAAAGAGGTTCAGACAATGCTTGACGAAGAGCACAAGAAGTCACTCTACATGTATCTGACCGAGGCTAGCCGCTATGCAGTAGAAGAGTTTGTCGGACAGTTACCGCCTTATACAAAGTTCAACAACTTTGTCTACCGCATTTCACAACTTGGTTTGACGGCAACAGAGAACGAACATGGGAAATAGTTATGGCAAATACTGCGTTTAAGACATTCGCACGAGACAACGGAGGAAGAGTATCACTACTCTTTCTCCTGTTTTTACTTGCCATATATTCATTCATTACTTCGGGATTTACCATCTTTGCCATAATATGCATGCTTCCTGTCTTGGTGTTGGCAGTCATTACAACATTCCATTACAAGATGTTTTCCTTCTGGGCGCTCATCGTCATAAATTATATCATCCAGATGAAAAACATGAGCCTGCCTATTCCGACATCTGTTCCAAACGAGATGTTTGAAATAATATTGTTGGCATTGGCTGTAATTGATGTTCAAGAAACCAAGTTTGAACGTATCGGAAATCTCATGTTTTTATCACTGATAGTATGGTGTAGTTTCTGTACTTTAGAAGTTTTGAACGACACATGCAGTATCGGTATCGATGTGGGTGCTTGGTTTACCACGGCACGCTCTATCGCTTACCAGATAATGTATGCATTTCTGGTATTCTCAATATATATATCAAATCCCAAGATTCTGACAAAGTATCTCATTGTGTGGGGATGCTTAGCGCTGTTCTCTGTATTCTGGGTATGGAAGCAGAAGAATCTCGGTTTTACGGCTGCTGAGAGCAGTTTTATAAACGGTCGTGGCCGTTTGACACACGTACTTCAGGGCGGTTCACTTATCAGATATTTTTCTATATATGGTGATGCTGCTAACTTTGGCATCGGTGTTGCATCTACAGCCATTGCATTCCTCGTATTTGGCATTACTAGTAAAATCAAACGACACAGATGGTTTTTTCTCATCACTGGCCTGTGCTGCACGTGGGCTATTTTCCCGTCGGGAACGCGTACTGCTATTGTATGCCTTGGAGCAGGAATAATGGCCTATGTGTTCCTTTCTAAATCTGTTAAGATTGCTGTTCCTGTGACCCTCCTGTTTGGTATCATCTTTTTCATCCTTGCCTTTACCAAAATCGGCGACGGCAATTCACAGATTCGCCGTATGCGATCTGCTTTTGACAAGAACGATGCCTCTGCCAACCAGCGCTCCATAAATCAGGAAGCCATGAAAAAGTACTTAAAAGAGGCACCATGGGGTATAGGAATGGCCGTTGGATATAAAAATGTACCTGCCAACAATAAGTTTACTTTTATGGCAACTGTTCCCCCTGACTCTGAATACGTATTCATTTGGATACATACAGGCATTATTGGAATAACTACTTTTCTCATCTGTGTTGCCATGATGCTGTCAGGCGCATGCTGGATTGTATTGTTTAAACTCAAGAGTTCATCCTTACGTGGAATTGGTGCAGGATTCTGTTGCGCCATGGTCTCACAACAATTAGGAGGCTATGGTAACCAAGTATTGATGCAGTTTCCTAATTGTTTAGTGTTCTTTGGAGGTTTAGCTATCGTCTATGTTCTTCCATACATGGAAACCGAGTGGGAAGCCTACGAAAGCGAGCAAATAGCTAAAGAGGAAGAAAGGAAGCGCCTGAAACTTGAGAAGAAGAAAGCTTCGAGACCAGAGTGACTGTTCTCAGCGTATTATCTCCTCAAATTGATAACACCAGTGATTCTGAGAATCGCGGAGGTTACCACGAGGACCATGTAATCGTCCACTCTTACCGTTTATACCATTCACCGCATAGCGCACCTTACAACCAGATACTGGCTGCGAACAAGTTACGACTACGACGCTATCAGAGAGACTGACCTCCTGTGCAATATTCTTTCCGGAGGGTGTTACTACACTAAAACCGTAACAATCAGCCTTTCGCACTGAAACGGTATCCAATTGCAATGGAGGATCTGAAACATTGAATGACATTCTTACCTGACTCCCATCTGCAAAAACCGACAAGGGTATTAGTCCACAATAAGGTTTGGTCTTTCTTATTACTTTCAAGGCCGATGCCGCAGCAAGAGCACCAATAGCTTGCTGACCACTACCATCAATATGAATTGCTTCACGAACAAAATCATAAGGATAAGTAGGACCGCTTGAGACAAACATGGTATCACCCCTTAGAAGTTCAACAAAGGTTTGTGGAACTGTGATCTCTCGGCACTCATAACTGTTTTCACTAAAACCATCTGCACGTGTCACAGCATTCGGCTGATAGCATATCATCCGTACTGGCTGATTCTGGCCGGTAATGGAACGAATATCACCTTCTATGTCTTTGCGCCATTGACACAATTTCTGCTTATAGTCATATTGGGCATATTCAGTAATGTCAGACTCGCCTTGCATCCAACAAATTGCTGGAACATAAAATTGCCAATTACGTTTCTTTGCACTTTCATAGGCAATACGAATATCATTGATAAACTTCTGATAAGCATCACTATTACGATCCAAATGCCCAATCATCGTAGCACCTCTACCACCAGGGAATATACATATTAATGTATCTTCACCCAATTCGCTGACTAGACTTTGCGCCATGCTGTAGATTGACAATTCGTTTGAACGACGGCGATAGTGAACCATGCGTTTTATCCACTCCTTTGTTGAAGACAGATCAAAATAGCCAAAATTATAATCCATCCTTTGAGTCACTATTCTTCCGCCATAGTCCTTTCGCAACTTACTGAAGTCTGTGAGTCTCTCTGCCTCTTCGCCAAGAGCCAGACTCTGTCCATATACAGGCACACAGACCACTACGCGTGAACCGCTCAGATTATTATGTGAATCTGAATAATTATTCCATACTGCCAAAAGCAGTAGAAAGAATAGTAACGCAAAAAAAATAATCTTCTTTCGTTTCATTTTTTTATTTGGCAAATATAATAAGATTCTCTGATATTTCCAAATAAAAGCATAATTTCCTTTTGCATTTCTCACGTTTTTTCGTATCTCTGCCATCGAGTTGGCGAAGATACTGACACTCGGCATAAAAAAAGAATGAATTCTTTTTGTTCTGCACTCGTTTTTTCGTATCTTTGCACTCAAATATCACTACAACAGAATCCAATGGATATACGAGAAGCTTGTAAGCTGTCCATTATCACCATTAATTACAACGGTCTGAACGACACCTGTGGGTTGATAGACACGTTGCCTTTAGGGGATGAGTCCTTAGAGGTAATAGTGGTGGATAATGCCTCAAAGGAAGACGAGGCATCAGTAATAGAGCAACGCTATCCAAAGGTCAGGGTTGTGCGAAGCGACAGGAACCTCGGCTTTGCAGGCGGCAATAACTTGGGAATCAAGGCAGCACGCGGCAAGTATCTTTTCTTTATTAATAATGATACATTATTATATATAGGAAATGAAAACTATGCCACCCTTCGCACATTGATTAAGAGGTTGGAAACGTCTGAAAAGATTGGCATTGTATGTCCGAAGATAAGGTTTACATGGGGAGACAATCCCATACAATACGTCGGATATACGCCACTCTCCAAGGTTACTTTACGCAATCGTTCCATAGGTTTTGGCGAAACAGACAGGGGACAATTCGATACAGCCCACCCCACTCCATACGCTCACGGTGCTGCCATGATGGTACGGCGCGAGGCAATCCAACAGGGAGGACTTATGCCTGAATGCTACTTCCTCTATTACGAGGAACTCGACTGGTCGCTAATGATAAGGCATGCTGGATACGAGATATGGGTTGAACCTTCAGCAACTGTTTACCACAAAGAGAGTCAGTCTACCGGACAGCATAGTCCTCTTCGTACTTTCTATATCACCCGCAATCGTCTGTTGTTTGTCAGCAGGAATGTAAGCCGTCCTTTAAGGTATGTTTCCTATCTCTACCTTATTGGAGCTGTTGCCGTTAAAGACTGCTTGAAATATATTATTCAAAGACGTCCTCAACTAGTTGGAGCAACTGTGAGAGGTGTACTTAACTTTATAAAACAATCGGTACAATGATACTTCAGAATTTGTTTACTTACATAGACTGGTTATTGTTTGTCCTTGTGGCCTTGACGGTGCTGTATCTTGGCTTCTATGCTTTGGCATCGTTAATAGTAAGGCATAGCGATACTCCAAAGACGAAGAGAGAAAACCGCTTTATCATTCTCATACCATCGTACAAGGGAGGAAAAAGTCTGGAACGTACGGTAAAATCCATCTTGGGACAATCATACCCGCAACGATTGTTTGACGTCACCGTTATCGCTGACCATGAGGATGAAATGACGCTGTTCCATCTTGCCCAACAGCCTATCACCTTGCTCACGCCAAGCTTTGAGAAGAGTTCCACGACAAAGTCGCTTCAGTTGGCTATTAACAACCTTCCGCAGTTTAAGATTTATGATACGGTGTTAATTCTTGAGGCAGGAGATGTCGTTGAAAACGAATTCCTGGAATCGATGAACGATGCATATGAGTCGGCAGGAACAAAAGCCATCCAGGCACATAAGTTGTCGCTGAACCGCGATACCACATCAGCACGACTTGAGGCTGTTTTCGAAGAGATAAACAACTCCATCTTCCGACGTGGACACATCACCATAGGACTTTCGTCGGCCCTTGCCAGTTCTGGTATGGTATTTGATTTCAATTGGTTCAAAGAGCACATACTTGCTGCCAATCTAACATGGGAAGATAAGATGCTCGAAGCACAGCTGTTACGCGAACACATATATGTTGACTATTTCGACAAGATTCATGTTTACAATGAGAAAGTACGTAAGGCAGAAGAATTCAACCGCCAGCACCGGAATTATATACTGACGCATATTCGCACCGTGTTACGCAACTTCCGACATATGCCGATAGCATTGTTCAATCGTCAATACGACCTGTTGGACAAAATCATCCAGTGGACGCTTCTACCTCGTATGGTTATGATGGCCATCATTATCTTCATGTCGGTAGTATGCCCTGCTATATCTATTGCAGCAGCATTCAAGTGGTGGGGGTTAATCGCTGTCATTCTGTTTATTTTCGCACTGGGTACACCCGACTATCTTGTTGACGATAAATGGGACAGCACATTTATGAAACTACCAGTAATAGTATTCAGTTCACTACTGGAAAAGTTTAAGATTGGAAGAATAATCAAGGAAAAAGTAAACATCAAGCAATAAACTATGCTCTGGCACCTGATACATATTGTAGATATTCTATTGTGGCTGTTTATGGCCGCATCTGTTCTATACATTCTCTTCTTTGCTCTTGTGTCAACACTTTGGAAGAAGCGTGTATCGCCTCTTACTATGTTCCTTACAGGCAAAGCGTTGGCATTAAGAAAGAAAGAGTATTTTACATATCTTATACTCTACCCCGCCTACAACGAAGACCGGGTAATAGTATCGTCAGTGCACAAATTCCTCGGACAATACTATCCTTATGAGTGCTTTCATGTGGTAGTAATATCCGACCATATGCAGCCTTCAACTAACCAGCAGTTGAGCGAATTACCCATAACCTTACTGCAACCACAGTTTCAGAAGAGCAGCAAGGCCAAGGCCATGCAGTATGCCATGGATTACATAAAGGAGCATGGTGTTGGCAAACAAGGGACAGAAGACTTTGATTTCGTAGTAATACTCGATGCCGACAATGTTGTAGAGCCTCACTTTCTGAGCCAGTTGAATGAAGATTGTGCTAAAGGCTACAAGGCTATACAGTGCCACCGTTGCGCAAAGAATAACGACAACGACATTGCTGTTCTTGATGGTGTCAGCGAAGAAATCAACAATACAATATTCCGCAAGGCCCACAACCGCATTGGTTTGTCGTCAGCACTTATCGGCTCGGGCATGTGTTTCGACTATAAATGGTTTAAGGAGAATGTTTACAATCTCACTACAGCAGGAGAAGACCGTGAACTTGAGGCATTATTGCTGAAGCAGAAAGTATATATTCACTATGAGCCACATATTCATGTGTTCGACGAGAAAGTAAGTAATAAGGATAATTTCCAGAAACAGCGCCTACGCTGGATGACTGCACAGATACAGAGTCTTATCTCTCTGCTGTCATATCTCCCAAAGGCTATTGTTACTCTCAATCTCGACTTTATTGACAAGACTATCCAGCAAGCACTTATACCCCGTTCCATCCTTGTTGTGGCCACATTCGGAATGTCCGTAGTCATGACAATCATTTCAATACCCTGGTGTATTAAATGGTGGATTCTATTTCTTGCGGTATGCATAGCATTGTATGTTGCCACTCCAAAGCAGTTGCGAAGCCATTCCGTCTTCGGAAAGATTATGTCATTGCCAATGCTAGTATGGAAGATGATACTCAACATTCTGAAGATAGACCGCAAGAATACCGACTTCATCCATACGAGTCACGACAAATAGCCAGCCTGTTTCTCACAACAATATTATTTACCAATGGGCGAGAGGGTACATAGAAGCGTGATGAATGTAAAGGTAGGAATTGTGTTTTATGTCCTATCTTTGATACCAGCATTTTTCGCCCGCAAAGTGTTCCTCGACTGTCTCGGAGCAGAATTCATCGGTATGACGGGCATGCTGATGAATATTTTGTCATTCCTCTCAATTGCTGAATTAGGCATCGGCACCAGCATAGTGTATTTCCTTTACAAGCCCTTACAGCAAGACGACCATGCTAAAGTATGCGAAGTAATGTCTATGCTTGCCTGGTTGTATCGCTGTATAGGTTTCATTATAGGAGGTTGCGGATTCGTGGTGAGCTTGTTCTTCCCGTGGTGGTTTGGTAACCTTTCCACAGGACTGCCTCTTGTTTACTTTGCCTTCTATTCATTTCTCGCCTCGTCAATGGCAGGCTATATATTCAATTACAAGCATCTGCTAGTTGGAGCCAATCAGAAACAATATCTGGTGAATGCCTACATGCAGTCAATTTCTATAGTACAAAGCATCACTCAGATTATACTTGCATGGTACTATCGAAATCTCTGGCTATGGGTTGTCGTAGGATTGATATTCACCATTATTGGTATCACTATCTTCAATATTCGTATCAGGCAACTATATCCCTGGCTACATGTCAATCTGAAAGAAGGGCGTCAGAATCTGAAGAAATACCCGGAAGTACTTCGCAAGACACGGCAGATTTTCGTGCAGCGTATCAAGGACTTCATACTCTATCGAAGCGACGAGATTCTGGTTGGAATATTCGTCAACGTAGTTAAGGTGGCCTACTATGGCAACTACACTATCATAACTAGCAAACTCGTTTTCCTGGTCAATATCCTCAGCGACGGCATGAGTGCCGGAGTCGGAAACCTTGTTGCCGAGGGGAATATCAAGAACACGATGAAAGTATTCTGGGAACTAATGGCCTTGCGATTCGTAAATACCGGCATGGTGGTTTTCGCACTTCTGCTCTTGATACAACCATTCATCGGCTGCTGGTTCGGCAAACAGTATATATTAGACGATGTAATATTATATCTGTTAACATTCAATCTTTTTATTTACATTTCGCGTGGTGTCGTTGATATGTACATTTCTGCCCACGGGCTATTCTCTGATGTATGGGCTGCATGGACCGAACTGTTCCTCAACCTTGCAATAACTATTAGCCTTGCACCATTCTTGGGTATCCCCGGTATTCTGTTAGGAAAAATCCTGAGCGTATTCTTTATTGCTTTATTGTGGAAACCATACTTCCTGTTCTCGCGCGGTCTGAAGATAAGTTTTTACATATATTGGAAAGGCATGATGCCATATTATCTAATCCTGGCAGTGTTTGCGGCTATCTCTTTGTTGCTTCGTACATACGTGGTAATACCTATATTCGACACACTGCCGCTTCTGGTATTATGCTTTTTCGTGATATACCTTCCCTTGATGATCTTGTATATGCTTACGCTACTTGCTGCAACGAATGGAATGAAATATTTTGTAGCCCGCAAGCCTGTTTTGGCAAAAAAGTTACATTTCTTCTTCGGGAAATGAGATAAACACTAACAAACACAAATATTAATACTATGATGAAAGATTTTAATTTCTATGCCCCAACCCGAGTGGTTTTCGGAAGAAAGGCTGAAGAACAAATTGGCAATCTTGTGATTAACAATAAGGCTCATAAGGTTCTCATACACTATGGCGGCGGATCTGCAGATCGTTCTGGACTACTTACGGTTGTCAGGGAACAACTGAAATCTGCAGGACTTAAATATGTTGAGATGGGAGGCGTGGTCCCCAACCCACTGCTATCGAAAGTATATGAAGGTATCGAATTATGCAGGAAAGAGCAGGTGGACTTCATCCTTGCCGTTGGCGGCGGAAGCGTTATCGATTCAGCAAAGGCTATAGGATACGGCGTTCCTTATGAAGGCGACGTATGGGATTTCTGGGCAGGACAAGCCACACCAATAGAGTGTTTGCCTATCGGTGTGGTGCTCACCATACCTGCTGCCGGGAGTGAAATGTCAAGCAGTTGCGTAATAACCAAAGACGAAGGACTCATTAAGCGTGGTATAAACAGCGACTTGTGCCGATGCCGCTTTGCAGTGATGAATCCCGAGCGAACGTTTACACTGCCTCCATACCAGACGGCTGCAGGTGCTACCGATATTATGATGCACACGATGGAACGGTATTTCTCTAAATACGAAGACATGAAACTTACTGACGCTATCAGCGAGGCACTCCTGCGTACGGTAAAGGACTCTGCCCTGGCTGTGATGGCAAATCCCCAGGACTATCGCAATCGTGCTCAGATAATGTGGGCAGGATCTCTGGCTCATAACGATCTTACTGAATGCGGTACAGAGAAGGATTTTGCCACCCATAGACTGGAACATGAACTGAGTGCATTGTTCGGAGTAACTCATGGCGCAGGATTAGCAGCCCTGTGGCCTTGGTGGGCTCGCTATATTAAGGAGAAACACCTAAGCAGATTCGTTCAGTTTGCAGTAAATGTCATGGGAGTAGAAAACGACTTCGCCCATCCCGATGAAACCGCAGAAAAAGGCATATGTGCCATCGAGGATTTCTACAGGAAAATCGGAATGCCTACAAACATTCACGAACTGCTGGGGAGAGAGATTACTCCCGATGAAATCGAAATTATGGTGGATAAATGCTCTCGAGGAGGCACCATCACCTTGGGTGCAATAGAGGTTCTCGATGCCAATGACATGCGAAATATCTATAACATGGCAAGATAAGCTTTCTTTGTAATGCTATCTGTCGATAGAGCGCCAATAGATTATTCATCTTTTAATGTTGGCAACGACAGATGATAGCGAACAGCCAAGAAACGTATGAGACAAGTGACGGTAAACGATACTATTACCGTCACTTCAATTTGTGCATGACAACAGTCTAACACCCAATAAGTTATACCACCAACAACAGCCGCCATGGCATATATCTCCCTATGGAATATCACCGGTTCGTTGTTTAACAGCACGTCACGGATAACACCGCCGGCTGAACCGGTGATGCATCCCATAATAATTGCCACCCAGTAAGGTTGTCCGAAAGCCAGCGATTTCTGAATGCCAGCTATTGTGAACAAGGCAAGTCCCAACGTATCGAAAACAAACCATGTGTTGTTCAGTCGCTCCAGATTCTTGGCAAAAACAATAACAAATACCAAGGCGAGAGCCGTACAAATCATGTAAAACGGGTTAGTCATCCAAAACGGAGTGGCCCCCAACATAACATCACGTATGGTTCCGCCGCCAATGGCAACAGCTATACCGCAAACATACCCGCCAAACCAGTCGAAGTGTTTGGCTGCAGCATGGCGGATACCAGAAATAGCAAAGGCAAAAGTGCCCATGAATTCGATTACCTGAGTAACAATCTCGTTGTATTCCATCTTTTTATTCGTACCTTTTTCCCCAGTAGTTCACCATCCGCTCATACAGTTTCTCTTCAGACGGCGAATGTTGTCCCTGCCATATTCTTTCACCGACGAGGGCATCAGGCAGATATTGTTGCGGAGTGAAATGTCCGGTAAAATCATGGGGATACTTATATCCGTCACTATAGCCCAAATCCTTCATCAACTTGGTAGGAGCATTGCGCAGATGAAGCGGAACGGGTTGATTTCCCGTCTGTCTGACTAATGCCAGGGCCTTGTCGATGGCCAAATATGCAGAATTGCTTTTGGGCGATGTGGCCAGATATACAGCACATTCTGCCAAAGGGATTCTTCCTTCGGGCCACCCTATCTTCATTACAGTGTCGAAAGCTGCATTTGCCAACAACAGAGCATTCGGGTTTGCCAGTCCGATATCCTCTGCTGCCGAGATTACCAGTCGGCGGGCAATAAACTGCGGATCTTCCCCACCCTCTATCATCCGGGCCATCCAGTAAAGGGCAGCATCAGGATCAGAGCCACGTATAGACTTGATAAATGCAGATATGATGTCATAGTGCATTTCGCCATCTTTATCATATGCGAGAGGATTCTGCTGAAGCGTATTTTCCACCATTTCATCAGTAACAACAACTTCATCCGTTGCAGAAGCATCCACTACTAACTCCAAAATATTCAGCAACTTACGAGCATCACCGCCACTATATCGCAAGATAGCACCGTTCTCTTCCAATCGTATGTTACGCTCTTTGAGATAGACATCACGTTCAAGAGCCCTCTCTAGCAACATTACGAGATCTTCTTTTTCAAGCGACTTCAGCACATAGAGCTGACATCGTGAGAGCAACGGACGGATAACCTCAAATGACGGATTCTCTGTCGTTGCACCTATAAGCGTTACCACACCTTTCTCCACAGCGCCAAGTAGCGAGTCTTGCTGTGATTTTGAGAAACGATGAATTTCATCTATAAACAATATGGGAGATGTCTCATTAAAGAAACGTCCTTTCTGCGCACGCTCAATCACCTCACGCACATCTTTCACGCCACTTGTAACTGCAGACAGAGTATAGAACGGAGTATCGAGCCGTTTTGCTATTATCTGGGCAAGAGTAGTCTTACCTACTCCCGGTGGCCCCCAGAGGATGAACGACGATATATGCCCCGACTCTATCATTTTGCGCAGCACAGCATCCTTGCCTACCAGATGCTTCTGGCCAATATAGTCGTCGAGTGTGCGCGGACGCATTCTTTCTGCTAATGGTTCTGTCATTTTGTCCTTGATCCTTACGGTTATTACACCCTACACCACGATTGGTTTCTGCAAAAGTAGTGTATTTTGGAGAAATTACAAAAAATATCGCAAAAAAACTTGTGAATAGCAAATAAAGTATGTATTTTTGCACATGAAATGTAAACATCATTAAGTATTATATATGAAAGAAGCTAAGACCAACAAGACAGTTAACCTCAAGACGCTGACAAAGAGCACCGTCTGGGATGTTCAGGAGAACGACATTTTCCGCATGCTCGAAGCAGGCGAGAAGGATGCAGAGCTGAAAGACAGCATGAAGAGATACATCGACATCATCAAGACTGCATTTACAATTGAGGAACTTAAGGATGACGACAAACAGACAAAGCAGAAATATACCAAACTGGGGTACAAAGTGGGAGCCGTAAAGATTGCCGACGATGTACAGGTGATTATGGCAATCAAAAAGCGCCCCATTACCCGAGTCACCGACCTGACATACGAGAACATCCGCCACATCTCGGCAGCAAAGCTCATAGAAGTGCTCGACCGCAATTTCGGCGGAGGCTGGGACTCACTGTCGCAGTCGATACAGGATATTATAGAAAGTGGTTTCGACATTTCCACTACAACCCTTCCCAAAGACCGGCTCCACAAAAAGGGTGGCATGTATGAAAAAAAGGTTGCCGACGGGTACGAAGTACTGGAAGTGGCTAAAGGCAGTTGGGTAGAAGCCATTTTTGCCAAACTGAAGCCCGAGACCATTAAGCCGCGCATGACATTCGACGAGACTCATGAAGGAGACGAAGACGAGGAGATAGAAGACACCTACAACCGTCCCGACGATGATGATGAAATCGTAGAAGAGCCAAACGATGACGACATCAACGAGGACAACTATCGCACTACATTTGCCATAGAGTCAGATCCCGACGAGGATGCCGAGAGCTATTCCGACCTCATTGCAGACGAATAACCCAAAACCATAAATAGAAAACTAAATTTAGTATGATGATTCCATCCGCTTTCTGGCTTGTTCCCGTGGCCTCCGTGGCCGCTTTGGGAATGGCCTGGTTCTTCTTTTGTCAGATGATGAAAGAAGACGAGGGTACTCCTCGAATGAAGGAGATTGCCCTCTATGTTCGTAAGGGGGCTATGGCCTACCTCAAACAGCAGTACAAAGTAGTAGGTATTGTGTTTGCCGTTCTTTGCGTGCTCTTTGCATTCATGGCATATGTACTGCACGTTCAAAACCCCTGGGTGCCTTTTGCATTTCTTACAGGTGGTCTCTTCTCAGGATTAGCAGGATTCTTTGGCATGAAGACTGCCACTTACGCCTCTGCCCGTACTGCCAATGCAGCACGCAAGAGTCTTGATGGCGGTTTGAAGGTTGCCTTCCGTTCTGGTGCTGTAATGGGTCTTACCGTCGTAGGACTCGGACTGCTCGACATCGCACTGTGGTTTTTAGTTTTAAGTGGCGTCACCGACGACAATCTCATCACTATCACCACCACTATGCTGACCTTTGGTATGGGTGCTTCTACCCAGGCACTCTTTGCTCGTGTTGGTGGTGGTATATACACCAAAGCAGCCGACGTTGGTGCCGACATAGTGGGTAAGGTTGAAGCTGACATTCCTGAAGACGACCCACGCAACCCTGCAACGATAGCCGATAATGTCGGCGACAATGTTGGCGACGTAGCCGGCATGGGTGCCGACCTCTACGAGAGTTACTGTGGTTCGGTACTTTCTACTGCCGCCCTTGGAGCATCAGCATTTGCCGCAAGTCAGATAGAGGGCATGCAGCTAAAAGCTGTTCTGGCCCCAATGCTCATAGCCGCCGTTGGCGTATTCTTGTCATTGTTCGGCATATTCCTTGTTCGCACAAAGGAAGGTGCAACAATGAAAGATCTTTTACGCTCATTGTCGCTCGGAACCAATGTCAGCGCAGTACTTATTGCCTTCGCAACATTCGGCATTCTTTACCTACTTGGTATAGAAAACTGGCTGGGACTCTCTTTCTCGGTTATCAGCGGACTGGCAGCTGGTGTCGTTATCGGACAGGCTACCGAATATTACACCTCACACTCGTATAAGCCCACTCAGAAAATCTCTGAGGCCGGACTAACAGGCTCTGCCACTGTTATAATAAAAGGTATAGGAACAGGGATGATATCTACATGCATACCTGTAATCACCATTGGTGTGGCCATCATCCTCAGCTACGGATTTGCCAACGGATTCGACCTTACCATGTCGGCAGCAAGCCTGTCACACGGTCTCTACGGCATAGGTATAGCTGCTGTAGGTATGCTCTCAACACTCGGTATCACACTCGCTACTGATGCATACGGCCCAATAGCCGACAATGCTGGTGGTAACGCAGAGATGAGTGAACTTGGCGAGGAAGTGCGCCACCGCACTGATGCCCTCGATGCACTTGGCAACACCACAGCCGCTACGGGTAAGGGCTTCGCCATCGGTTCTGCTGCTCTCACGGCACTAGCCTTGTTGGCCAGCTATATTGAAGAGATCAAAATCGCCATGGAGCGTGCTGGAGTCATGATGGAGAACGTGAAGGGCGAGGTTATCACAGCTTCGCAAGCCACTATCCCCGACTTCATGAACTACTTCCAGGTGAATCTTATGAATCCTAAGGTGCTCGTCGGTGCTTTCATCGGTGCCATGGCAGCCTTCCTGTTCTGCGGACTCACTATGGAGGCTGTAGGTCGTGCAGCCCAGAAGATGGTTGAAGAGGTGCGCCGCCAGTTCCGTGAGATACCTGGTATTCTTGAAGGTAAAGGCACCCCCGACTATGGTTCGTGCGTTGAGATTTCAACCCGTGCTGCACAGCGCGAAATGATATTCCCGTCACTATTGGCTATTGCAATCCCCATCGTAGTAGGTTGCGTGCTGGGAGTAGCTGGAGTATTAGGACTGCTTGTAGGCGGTTTGGCTGGAGGTTTCACTCTAGCAGTGTTTATGGCAAATGCCGGTGGAGCATGGGACAATGCCAAGAAGATGGTCGAGGAAGGCAATTTCGGCGGTAAAGGCTCCTTCGCCCACAAGGCAACCATCGTCGGCGATACAGTTGGCGACCCATTCAAGGATACATCTGGTCCATCGCTTAACATTCTCATCAAACTTATGTCGATGGTAAGTATCGTAATGGCTGGTTTGACTATCCTCTTCATTTAGATTATGAACTGAGATTTTCTCTCACGATTATTTCCACATAAAAGGCTCAACACTTTGGTGATTGAGCCCTTTTTTATGGCCTTTTTCTACCTGTCCATTACGATTCTTCCTTATTTTTTCAATTTTTCCAAAAAAAGTTGCGAAAAAGTTTGGAGGCTTCGGAAAAAGTTTGTACCTTTGCACCCGCAAAACAAAAATGATGCACCCGTAGCTCAGTTGGTAGAGCACCTGACTCTTAATCAGGGTGTCCAGGGTTCGAGCCCCTGCGGGTGTACAAAGAAAGAGAGAAGTTCACACGAGCTTCTCTCTTTCTTGTTACATGTTTGATACTTATTTAAGACTAATTTTATTCGTAGTGTCTTATTCTAACTTCAACACCATCTTCCTTCAGTTGATCTGAAACACCACTCAAGTTCGTCTGTCCATAATGGTAGGGAAACAAAATCTTTGGTTTCACGGTCTTTGCAGCTCTCACAAGTTGTTCTGGTGTCATTGTAAACGGCTGGTTGCATGGAAGAAAAGCAATGTCAATGTTCTTGATGGCCGACATTTCGGGAATATCTTCAGTATCTCCAGCAATGTATATCCTCAATCCGTCGATGGTCAGGATAAAGCCGTTGTCTCTTCCTTTGGGGTGAAACTTCTTATTTGCTTCGGTAGTGTTGTAGGCAGGTACTGCATCAACGGTGAAATCGTCTGCAATATGGAGACTATCACCATTTGCCATAATAGTCCCATAGCGCAGCATATCGCCACATTGTTTGTTAGTGACAAGCATGGTATTTTCAACAGATAATTGTTTTATGGCTTCCTGGTCAAAGTGATCCTGGTGCTCATGGGTCACAAAGATATAGTCTGCCTTAGGCATAGATGAGTAATCGATACTCTTATCACGCAATTTCAATACTGGGTCAATCTCAATCTCCTTGCCGTCATATTCAATCCTAATACTTGCGTGCATAAGAGCATGGAACTTTACTGTCTTTCCACTCTTTGTTTTAAAGACATCGACCTCATAGCTGACAGTTGTTACCGGCATATTGGCTTCTTTCCACGCTAGAACACCTCCCTTGAGATTAACAACCTTGTATCCTTCTGCCCCAAGCTCAGAAGCAGCATTGGCAGAGCGCCTTCCGCTCCGACAATACACAGCAATTCTCTTTTCCTTGGGTAGAACTGCTTTTGCCTTCTGCATAAAGTCACTTTGTTTCACGTCGATATTAATGGCGTTCTCAATATGACCTTCTTCAAACTCTTCGGCAGTTCTCACGTCAAGTATTACCACATCGGGTTCTGCAATCAACTTGGCAAAACCTTCAGTATCCGTGTTCTCATAATTCTGTTGGCAGCAGGCTGTAGTCAACCCAAATGTTGCCAGTAAGCAAGTTAATATCTTCTTCATAGTATCTGCAAAAGTAACACATTTAATTTGAAGTACAAAATATAATTGGAAAAAATTAGCTCCATTCTCGACGATGCAAGACATCGCGGATATGATGCCTAGAAGCTCATATGGGTGGAACAATAATTATAGAAAGCACAAACAAAATCCCTCGACAAACAAAGAAATATGCCTGTCGAGGGTAATAGTCTCAACTTGGTTGAGAGTTTTAGCTATTGACTCATAAATTTCTGTGCATTATCTCCTATGCCGTTCAAAGCGCGACGGGTACCAACACTTTAATGCCGAAGGAGCGTCCCATGTTACAGATGCCGGGACCATCGGCATATTTCAGTCGACTTAAATGAGATTGGTATGCGCGGTTGGTAAGGTTCTGCCCTGTCAGATAGATTGAAGCCACACGACGGCCGCGATAACGAATGTCGGTACCTGCAGTAAGGTTGAGCAGTGTGTATGACGGGGTGACGGTTTCTGTATCGTTGGCGGTATGGGCATGACTCTGTCGGAGATAGCACTCAAGCCCCAAAGACACAAACAGATTATTCAGTAGCTGTCCGTCGCGAATAATGTCGTAACGAAGGTCGCTGGTCCAGCGCGGTGCTGGAGTAAACGGTAGCCAGCGGCTGTCTGCCGGTTGGTGAAGCTGGCGGGCATTGACATAGGAGAAGGTGTTTTCGAAGTGCAGGACCTCTACGGGGTGTATGTCGCACATCATTTCAAATCCCCACAGACGGGCGGTTCCCGACTGGTACTGATACTGGTTATCGTCGACCGACAGGCGCTGCAGGTAGATGTAGTTGGCGATGTTGTTGGCAAAGAGTGCCACCTGACCTGAGACAACTTCTGAGGAATAGTCCATGCCGAGGTCCAGCTGCCAGCTATGTTCGGCACTGAGCGACTGGTTGCCAAGTTCGTAGCGGAAGGTTCCCTCGTGCTCGCCGTTAGACCCCAGTTCGCTGAGGTTGGGAGCGCGAAATCCGTGAGAAAGGTTGACACGAGCATTAAGCCGGGACGTGAGGTTCCAGATGGCTCCGAGCGAACCCGTCAGTCCACTGAAGTGGCGCGAGAAGTCGGCAAAGCGCAGTACACCGTCGTCTTCAAGGGAATAGCTGTGCAGGTGGCGCAGGTCGTAGCGAAGTCCGCCGCTGACGATGAGATGTTCAAAACAGCGTGTCAGCGAGGCGAAGGCTCCGATATCAAACAGGCGGTATGCTGGAATAAGGTATTCGTCGCCAAGATTCTCGGAGTGCTGCCACATGCCCGAGAGACCTGTGGCGAACTTCCAGTCTTCGTCGGCAGCAGAAAGGTAGTGGGCGTCGTAGTTGACGGTATGCAGGCGGAAGTCGAGACCGGCCTCGTCGGCACTCTCAAACTCCTGGCGGCGATTCTGCTGATAGCCTATGACGGCCTTCAACGAGCCATCTCCCACAAGGAATGAATTGTCGAGGACTGCCTTGTGGTGATGAATCTTCTGAAAGGCTTCCGAGGGCAGCAAAAGACCAGTATCCTCGTCGCGCTCTCCCTCCACCAGTCCCGGTTTCAGATAATAGTATGACAGTTTGAGGTGAGAGTAGCCCCAACTGCGATTTACACCCAGCATACCCGTCACGGCACGCTCGTGGAACTGTGAGCCGGGAACATGACCGTCAATCTTATTCTTATATTCTCCGGCATCCTTCTGGCTCCAGCGCCAGTTCCACACCCAGCCCTGTTGATTGCCGGCAAAATTGACGGTATAGTCGAAAAGGTTGCTGTTCGATTGGTACTCCGTGCCCAGATTGAGGGCCATCGTGCCCTGTGGCATGACGGGAGCCTCATGCATCACCAGCACGCCAGCCATAGCATCAGAGCCATACATAAGCGAAGCAGGCCCCTTGAGGATCTCAACCGAGTGGACGGTCTGTCCGTCAACCTCGATGCCATGTTCGTCGCCCCACTGCTGACCTTCCTGGCGGATGCCGTCGTTGACGGTGACTATGCGGTTATAGCCCAGACCGCGGATGACGGGTTTCGAGATGCCGCCTCCGGTGGTGATCTGACTGACTCCTGGCTGATGAGCCACGGCATCGATGATGTTCGTGGAAGGAGTGGCCTCCAACACCCGTGGCGCTACTACTGACACGGGGGATGGAGAGTGGTCGGCTCGTGCCTCGCCCGTCAGTCCTGTCACCACGACCTCCTTCAGCAGGGCGTTGTTCTCTTCCATCACGAAATTGCGCTCGGTGGTCTGGCGAAGGTCGATGGTCTCAATAATTGTCAAGTGACCTACATAGCTCACCTGTATGGTTGTGCGCACGGCAGGCAGATTCCTGACCTCGTAGCGTCCCTCCTGGTCGGTTACAGTTCCCTGCTTCAACAGGGGGAAATAGATGCTGACACCAATGACGGGCTTTCCATCGACAGCGTCTGTGACATGACCACGCAATGTGGTCTTGCCGGCATTCACACCGGCTGTTGCTGTCAGGCACACGACCAACAGCAACAATACTGAATATAGTTTTTTCATTATTTTCGTCTGAAATTTATAATACTTATTAATGTAGTGGTTATAAAATCAGACTGTGGGAGGAGCGCGTGGGATAAGTTGGCGTCCTGAAGCATTCTGAATGAAAATAGGACGCGAAGAAACAACAAATGAAATATAAACGACGGCAATACTGATAGTGACAGCCACTGCAACGACAAACGGCAGTGTGGTGAACTGACAAAGTACGCAATCGTGAGAATAATCGGTATTCAGCGAGAGATGACCCGTATGAGGCAGATGGTTGACACAATCCACACAAGTACATGCAGAGGATGCCTGCCCCTCATGAATATGAAACGACAAAACTATCAGCATCGGTATAAATACCGATAGCAGGACCCATGCTGAGAAACGTCTTTTCGTCATTTTATTCATAATCGGGCGCAAAGGTACGAAGAAAATTGAAAATTGGAAATCGAAAATTGAAAAATATTTCTTTTCTTTTGCTTTGCCGAAGTAATTTATTAACTTTGCACGAAATTAATAGTATAATGATGAGTGACGAAAAGACTTTGCGGATGCAACAGCTCATAAAAGAGCTGAACGATGCGAGCGATGCCTACTACAACGGAGAAGCCGAGCGCATGAGCGACTATGAATGGGACCAACGCTTCGACGAACTGAAACGGCTTGAGGCAGAGACAGGCTCTGCCATGCCCGACTCTCCGACTCAGAAGGTAAGCGAAGATGCCATACAGGGAAAGAAGGAAGAGCATGAGTTTGCTGCTCTTTCGTTGGCGAAGACCAAGAAGGCCGAAGATTTGGTGAAGTGGGCCGAGGAGCGCCCCATCTGGATATCATGGAAACTGGATGGTCTGACACTTGTGGTCACCTACGACGATGGACGACTGACAAAGGTAGTCACCCGAGGCAATGGTCACATAGGCACCAACATCACTCACCTGGCTGGATGTATCGGTGGAATACCACAGGCTATCAACGAAAAAGGGCATACCGTAATACGTGGAGAAGCGGTAATATCATACGAGGACTTTAACCGGTTCCTCATTGAGAGCGGCGAAGACTATGCCAACCCGCGTAACTTGGCATCGGGCTCGCTGACACTAAAAGACCCTGCCGAGGTAAAACAACGACATATCAACTGGATTCCCTTTACGCTGGTATATACCGACAACAACATCAACAGCTGGGGTGAACGCATGGACTGGCTCGATGCGCAGGGATTTAATACCGTGGAGCGCCGGAGGATAGATACGCCTAATATGGATTATGTGGAAAAATGTATCGCAGCGTTCACCCTAGAAGTCACATCAAGACAAAACCCCTACCCTGTTGACGGCCTAGTAGTATGCTACGACGATACTGAATATGCACAGACGGGCAGCGTCACCGGACACCATGCCACACGAGCAGGACTGGCATTCAAATGGCAGGACGAGGCGGCAGAAACCATCCTGAAAGACATTGAGTGGTCATGTGCAGCAAGCACCATCTCGCCCGTCGCCATCTTCGAGCCCGTGGAACTGGAGGGTACTACCGTGAAACGTGCCTCGCTGTGCAACATCAGCGAGTGTGAGCGTCTGGGCATCGGCGGTCCCGGCACTCAGCTCAGCGTGATCAAGGCCAACAAGATTATTCCTAAGGTTATCAGTGTCAACCAGTGTATTGGTGTGTTTACCGTCCCAAGTGAATGCCCTGTATGTAAGGCCAAGGCTGAAATTCATGTAAGTGAAGTCAGTGGCACAAAGACCTTGCACTGTACCAATGCCTCATGCCCTGCCAAGGAACTGAAGAAGTTTGCACGTTTTGTGTCGAAAGAAGGTATGAACATTGACGGCATATCTGAGCAGACTCTTGCAAAGTTCATCAATCTAGGATGGGTATCTGAGTATGCAGATATCTACCGATTGCGCGACCATATCCGCGAACTGGCAAACATGGAGGGCTTCGGCGAGAAGTCGGCATCAAACATTATGCGTTCTATCGACAAGAGTCGCAATGTAGAAGCACACCGATTGCTATATGCTCTAAATATTCCACTTTGTGGACTGGATGTCTGCAAACGGCTGCTAGCGGCATATCCGCTTGACGAACTTGTTGCCATGACACAACCAAAAGAAAATGGTTCGCCCAACTTGTTCCAGGATTTATTTGACGCCCAACCGCAAGAGCCTCAGGAGGTTTTTGCCCATGTGTCTGGCATAGGACCAGAGAAGTCGGCAAAGTTCGTTCTTTGGTTCCGCGATTCAAGAAATTTATCTAGATATCAGCGACTTATGGATTACGTAACAGTTACCGCTATCGATGTTTCTCCATTGGGCAATAAGTGTGAAGGGCTGACCTTCGTCATCACCGGTGATGTACACCATTATAAAAACCGAAACGAACTAAAGGCTTACATAGAACAGCAAGGCGGCAAAGTAGCATCGGCTGTCAGCGCCTCGACCTCGTATCTTATCAACAACGACGTCAACTCAACATCAGGCAAGAACAAAAAAGCCCAGCAATTGGGAATCCCTATCATCTCTGAGAAGGAATTCATAAGCAAATACGTAGAAGAAAGCGAGGATGCATAATCCACTGACGATATTTCCGCTGATACTACGTGTCAGACGCCCCAGCCGACAACAAGACATGAAAGCAGTCAGTTGCCCATTCTGGATAAGAAAGGGCTATGAGGCCATGACATTCTTCGGTCATATTATCACTCATAGCAAAGATGAGGCTGAACATATAAACAGTCATTTTGATGCGTTGAAACAGCATGAAATGATTCATCTATACCAAGCTCGCAGCACACGCGACTCGTGGATGTGTTTCTACTGGAAGTACTTTCGTTTCTGGCTTCAGGGCTGCCGATACAGGAAGAAACTGCCAAATGCAGGATATAGGCTGAATCCTTTTGAAATGGAGGCATATATGCACATGTACGACAAAGACTATCTGAAGTCAGGAGGCAAAGCCGAAGGGTGGAAAAAATATGCAGCCATGACGCCGGCACAGCGGTTGGAAGAATACATCAGAGTTTATCGACATCGATAGACAGACCAATCTGAAGGTTGGCACCATCAGTGATAGGGGCATTAAGATAATAGTATTCTGGACGATAGTTGAAAACATTGTCAACTGCTAGCGTCAGTGTGACGGCATTGCCAATCCTGTGGGATGTGGATAGTTTCCAAATGGTATAAGCAGGATATTTCACATGCTGTGTACCCCGTGAAATATCGTAATAGTCAACGTATTCAACATTATCCACCGACGATAGCAGACGGCCATGCAAGACGACATTGAGTCCATAATGGCGATTCAACTGACGATCCCACTCGAAGCGGGCGGTTAGAGAGTGCTCGCGAGCCGGGATATACTGATTGTTGATTGTATTGCCGTCGGCATCATTAGGCAGAGTTTCTTTGGTGAATGCATACGACAGACGAGCTCCCCAGCCCCCGTTCCATCTGGCCTGCATAGTGGCTTCAATACCATATACGGAATAGTTCTCGAGATTAATATAGTCAAGGTATAATTGTGAAGCGGAAGCAACTGGCATAGAATATGGTACTCCTGTGGCAATTTTATTGCTGACGTGGTGATAGTAGGTGTTGGCTGTAAGATTGTAGTGTCCATGGGTCCACTCTACTGATGCATCCACATTATGGCTGGTTTCCGGCTTCAAAGCTGGATTACCGTTTACAATCCAGATGCCTGACATGTCGAACTCATAATATTTCTCTTTCAAAGATGGAGCCCTGAATCCCATGCCGTAACTCATGCGCAGAGTGACATTTCTACCAGCTGTATAACGAGCAGAGAACTTAGGAGTAACTCGTGAATAGTGACTGTCGCTGAAATAATCGTAACGAAATGCGCCAACTAGTTCAAGGCGTGGTGCGGCAAACCAGTCCATCTGGGAAAAGACGTCGAAGCAATCCTGGTTGCAGGCATTTCCACTGAGATTGGTATTAAACAGATAGTCATGTAGGAAATCTGTTCCGACAGTGAGAATACCTGTTTTGCCCATAGAGTGGTTCCATACTGCACGAAGAGAATTCTGCACATTGCTATAGTCACGTATGTCGAGATGCCTAATACGCTGATAGTCAGACTTGTCGTACTCATCAAAACTATATGCCACATCGATATTGTCATTATGGTTGACATCCCATAATGCTCGCAATCCGCCGCTGAAATCACGGTAGCGTTCGGGAATGTAGGCAGTACGTGTGAGTGTACGGAAGAAATATCCGGCACGGGCAGTCAGCCGGAGACCATCACAAGGACGCAACGCAAAGTGTTCCTTTACATGATAGGTTTTATCGCCATATACAGTAGAGAATACACGTGCCGAAGGATTGCTGCCATTATTGACATTGAAGTTGTCGGTACCACTACAGCTGAAGTCGAGGGTGTTGTTGAAGGCCTTACGGTTGATACTGAACAAACCGCCATAGCGCTGATGGTTGTGGCGGGCCATACGACCATTGACGTTAAGTGACCACGGGCGTTTACTTTCTTTGGTAATGAGATTAATGACACCACCGCCAGCATTACTGCCATAGAGCGCACTGCTGGCTCCACGCACAATCTCGATACGCTCTATGCCAGACATAGTAAGGCGCTGGAAGTCGATATCGTCCATTGTCTCGCCTGCCATACGCTCACCATCAACGAGGAACAACACACTCTGTCCGCCAAAGCCTGCAAAATTAAGGTGAGTCTGCTGATTCATGGCATACGAGAACTCCACGCCTGGCATCTCTGTCTGCAATAGGTCCTGCACGTTAGTAGCATCTGCCTTACCAATATCGCTACTGCTGATAAGTCGGGTGAGTATCGGGGCATCCTTCAACAACTTAGGAGTACGTGTGCCTGTCACCACCAGTTCATGCAGGTTGAATGTAGTATCAACCTTTTCTTCCTTTTGTGCCATAATTGGCAACGGCAGCATACTAAGACACATCATCAGAAGCTGATATATGGAATTTCTCTTCACTTTATTATATGGGGTATTTGTAGTTGATGGTCAGGAAGCACTTTGTTCCAGAAGGACTAAGATAGTTGGCCAGTTGTAATGCAGCATAAGTACCATCGCTGAGCCGTAGTACAAAGATGTGGTTGTTGTGGGTGAAAGCTGGTGGTATGGGAGGAAGGTCAACTGTCAGCCATGACGACAATACATTATTGATTCGTATTCCCTGACTGCCGATATAGCAGTTGAGCATCTGCGACTGGTCTGCCCACACGGCATTCTCTGTCCACTCGTCTTCTGTGAATGTAAGTAGCGACAGTTCTTCAGTAGTCATAGAGAAGTTGTCTATATCGGTCTGGCTGGTTTCTGCTACAGCTCCGCCATTGGTTCGCACATTGTTACGATGAACTGCCAGCGTCCATTCTTCCGGTTCTGGCTGACTATCAGCAGGGACGAACGAGCTGAACTCATTGACTTTGATACCCTGTCCCCAAACGTCGTACCAGTAGATATAGATTCCAGTAACGCCATCATCTACTCCGCTTAACGACATCGGAATGGCATATGGCTTAGAAGTAAGCTCGACAGCCTTCTGCCTGGTGGTAGAATCTGCCAAAGCTTTCAAGTCGATATAATACCAGTCGGTCCAACTTGTTGCGTCGATATACAAAGAACCGCTTTGGGTGAGTATATGCGGATTATCATCTGGTTCGTCGTATAAGTTGCCAAACATGCCTGTACATGCAGAGAGCAATAGTAACACTATTGCCCCTTGTATGATTTGAGTGGCTTGTCTGTATAAGACTTTCACAGTGTGGAAAAAATACAGGCTGTTATTCTTTAACAAATGTAGTGTTAACAGACATTGGCATTGAGCCAGGTCTGAAATTGTTATTGATTGTCAATACATTGTCGGTTTTCTTAACCTCTATGTCACCTTTTACTACATAGTCCTTATCAATACTACTTGTCTTGAAGTGGAAAATGATATTATCGTCAGTATAGTCACGATAGAAAGCAGACTTAGACTCGTTGTAGGCAATGTTCTTTACGGTATAGGAACCAACGGCCATGTCACCCATAGGAGTATTATTAAGAGTATATTCAGGCACAACGACATCGATAGTTCCGTCATCATTGGCTGTTATGACGTACGTTACAGTATTGGTGGTATAGGTCATCATGCCTACTGTCACATCTATCTTTCCACTGTGATTTCCACTGACGAGTTGATTTTGCGGTATGATGAAAGAAATCTCATCGATTTCGGCAACGGGATAAGTCACAACCTTGTCACCCATCTTAATCTGCAACATCTCCTGCTGTGCCGATGCTGCTGTTGTACAAACTACTGCAATGAGCATGAATAAATATTTCTTCATAATTCTATTACTTAGTTATATATTATTTACCTTTTTATCTTTATCACCTGATTACCCGTCTTGACCACATACACACCGCTGGGTTCACTGGCAAGCGAGACTATGGAGGTACCGCTGTGAATAAGTCTTCCGTCGAGTGAATAAACTTCGATAGTGCTGCCAGATGTGCGGACTGTTGCGTCACGATACTCAAAAGTGTTGTGCACTTGAGGAACTACATCAATGGCTGTAGGAGCCGGAGCTTCAACGAAAGAGAAATCCTTAACTTCAGAACGCACGTAAGAGGTCGAAACATCGGAAGTTACTATCTGCATCATGTTTCCATCGAACGACACCTTGGGCTGCTCGCTGAGAACGTATTCTGCTGTATTTCCGTTGTTGAATGTAATAAGCAATGCACTGCCTCCTGCAAATGCCATTGTCTGACACAACATCAGAAGCAGAATAATAATAATTTTTCTCATAATCTGTATCGTAAATATACTGTCTCTTTTCTTTTCGGGTGCAAAATTACTACTTTTTTTTGAAACCATCTCTACTTATTTATGAGGATTTTCTTGCATCGGCCACTAATAATAAACGAGAAATGCTAAATTCTGCTAAGAGATAATCAAACTTGCAAGGATTTTTCTTGTTTTATTATAGAAAATATGTATCTTTGTGCAGATATTCTTGAAAAGTACATGACAAAGAAAGACACAGCATTGGATTTGTCGAGAGATTTGCAAAGCAAGGTATTGCTTATATATACCGGAGGAACTATCGGTATGAACTGCAACCCGCAGACGGGAGCACTCGAACCGTTTGACTTTGAGCACTTGCTGCTCAATGTGCCTGAACTGCGGCAGTTTAATATGCAGATAGACACTTACCAGTTCCAGCCGCCAATAGACTCCAGTGATATGTCACCAAGGCTTTGGACAGAGCTGTCGCATGTTATTGCCGATCATTATAACGATTACGATGGTTTTGTTGTACTGCATGGCACAGACACAATGGCATATACCGCATCGGCATTGTCGTACATGCTGGAAAACCTAACCAAGCCCATAATCTTCACTGGTTCACAACTGCCAATAGGACAGCTACGCACTGACGGAAAGGAGAATCTGATTACCAGCATAGAGATTGCAGCAGCTAAGGATGCTGACGGCAGGGCTATGGTTCCTGAAGTGGGTATATACTTCAACAGCCGACTGCTGCGTGGCAACCGTACAACCAAACAGAGTGCCGACGAGTTTAATGCGTTTGAATCATTCAACTATCCACATCTAGTGGATGCTGGTGTAAATATCACATACCACCGTGACCGTATGTTGAAGCCGGATTTCACAAAGCCTATGAAGCCTCATTTCCGACTAGACAACAACATTATTATCTTCTCGCTATTCCCAGGGATACGCGAAGACTTAATACGCCATATAATACATACACCCAACTTGAAGTCGATAGTGATGCGCACCTTCGGATCTGGCAATGCACCTCAGAGTCCATGGTTGCTGAATGCACTTCGCGAGGGTACACGCAATGGCAAAGTAATCGTAAACATCAGCCAGTGCATGCAGGGAGCTGTAGAGATGGGACGGTACGATACTGGTTACCGTCTGAAGGAGGCAGGAGTGGTAAGTGGATACGACCAGACCGTTGAGTCGGCAGTCACTAAACTCATGTTTCTGCAAAGTCACTATAAAGACGACCCTCAGACAATACGTCAGTTGATGACACAGAACCTGCGCGGAGAGATTTCTGTCTGACAAACAAAGGAAATTACTTATATAATTCATCACTTTATTAAACACCAATCTTATGAAAGAATTAAAAGGAACAAAGACTGAGAAGAACCTGCAGGAAGCATTTGCAGGAGAGTCAATGGCACGTAACAAGTATTCCTACTGGGCATCAAAGGCCAAGAAGGATGGTTACGTACAAATAGCAGCCATCTTCGAGGAGACTGCTGCTAATGAGAAGGAACATGCCAAGATGTGGTTTAAACTGCTTGAAGGAGGTGCCATCAAAGATACTGCTTCTAACCTGGAGGAGGCTGCTGGTGGTGAAAACTTTGAGTGGACCGACATGTATGCCCGTATGGCACGCGAAGCTTTCGAAGAAGGATTCCCCGAGATTGCAGAGAAATTTGAAGGCGTAGCAGCAATCGAGAAAGCCCATGAAGAGCGCTATCGCAAACTGCTCGACAATGTTCGCAAGGAGAAAGTATTCTCAAAGGATGGTGATGTCATCTGGCAGTGTGCTAATTGCGGTCACATCGTCATTGGACGTAAGGCTCCCGACGAATGCCCCGTCTGCAATCATCCTCAATCTTACTTCCAGGTAAAGGCAGAAAACTACTAACAAAACAAAAGCGGGAGCATTAAAAACTCCCGCTTTTTTATTTCAGTTTCTCATTAAAGAAATCGATACACTGTCGGAAAAGGTGATTCCTAGTGTTTCCACCATAGATACTGTGGTTGCGGTTGGTATATACCAACTGGCGGAAGTCTTTATCAGCCTGCACTAATGCTTCAGTATATTCTGCAGTGTTGCGGAAATGGACATTGTCATCAGCCAAACCATGACACAGCAACAAGGCACCATGCAACTTTTCAGCACGATTGATGGGATTGTCATAATATCCTAACGGATTCTCCTTGGGAGTACGCATAAAGCGTTCTGAATATACTGTATCGTAGTATTTCCAAGATGTAGGAGGAGCGATGGCAATGCCGCAGCAGAATGCATTACTGCCGTCAGACATCGACATAAGCGTATTGAATCCACCGTATGACCATCCCCATATTCCAATATGTTCTTTGTCAACCCAAGGCTGGCGAGACAGCCATTGTGCCGTCTCAACCTGATCTTTTGCTTCCAGTTGTCCTAACTTCTGATAGGTACATTTTTCAAATGCTGCTCCACGACCTCCTGTGCCTCGTCCGTCAACACACACACATACAAACCCCTGCTGACTAAGCATTTGTTCGACAATGGCACCTTGTCCCGAAATGCCTATGTTCCATTTGTTGGCCACCTGCTGATTTCCGGGTCCGCCATACTGATACATCACCACAGGATAACGCTTGGAGGCATCGAAGTTGGCAGGTTTAAGCATCCAGCCGTTGAGCACAATGCCCTCAGAAGTAGTAAACTGGAAGAATTCTGTGGTACCTAAAGTATATTCAGCCAATTTAGAACGCAGATTACTGTTGTCGATAAGCGTTGTCAGAGTCTTTCCCTTAGCGTCGCACAAGGCATAAACTGGCGGGGTATCAATATTGCTCCATGTATGAATGAAGTATTGGAAATTTCGGCTGAATGTTGCAGAGTTCCATCCGGCCTTAGGCGTAAGACACTCCTTCCGTCCGTTCTCGTGAACCACATAGACACGCTGGTCAGTAGCGCCGTTCTCATGAGAAGCAAAATAGGTGTTACCCGTAGCTTCATCATAACCATATACAGCACTAACTTCATAGTCGCCATTGTCTATCTGACGAAGCATCTGTCCGTTGAGGTTATACAAATAAAGATGCATCCAACCCGAGCGGTCGCTGGGTACAAGAATATGGCGGTCAGTAATCCGTATTCCGTCCATAGCCTCTTCGCGGATATATTTGTCAACCTTCTCTTCAACAACCTGTTTGCATACTGTTGACAGCGGATTACAAAGGAAGATACGCAGGCAGTCTTGATGGCGGTTAAGCGTATATACAGCCACTTGAGTAGGGTCATTGAGCATTATTAGACGTGGAATATATCCGTCGGCATCAACAGGAACTTGTAGCTGGCGTGTTTGTCGTGACGCTATATCAAAGCTCCACACGCTAACGGTTGAATTCTGCTCTCCTGCTATAGGATATTTGTATGAGTATTCACCAGGATATTCAGCATACTCAGTACGTTCGGGATTGAGGCCCTTGAACATTGTCATAGAGTACTGCCTAACCTTCGACTCGTCATAACGTACCCAAACCAATTGTTTGCTGTCGGCTGTGAAAACCATAGAACGGGCATTACCAAACTCCTCTTCATTCACCCAATCGGGAATACCATTGATAATAGCATTGTGACTGCCGTCTTTTGTAATCTGCACCTCAGCATTATCATAGAGCAACTTTACGATGAAGATATTGTTGTCACGTACAAAAGCTATCTGTAATCCGTCTGGCGAGAAGAGCGGTGTCTGCTGAGGTCCCCCCTCAGAGAGAGGTACAAGACGATTATTGCGCACCGTATATATATAATAGGTGGCACAGAAAGAGTGGCGATAGATGCGTTGGGTATTAGTTTGTATAAGTATGCGCTGACCATCGGCACTCATAATATATCCGTCGATACCATCAAGTTGTGCACCCTTGGCAGTCTGTGTGTCGAAGAGTACAGAAACTTCCTTGCCGGTCTTGAACGAATACTGAACAATGCGATGCCCATCACTACTCAGTTGAGCATAAGTCTCACCGTCTGCGAGAGCCTTGACGGCAGAAATCGTCTCACCGCGGAATGCACCGCTTGTAATATCCTTTAGATCAAGACTGTTGCCTGCCGATATCGCTATAGACAAACAGAGTCCTAATAATAGCAATAATGTCTTTTTCATTTTATGAATTATTTCTTACGCTTTCTCTTCAGTTCCAATTTCGGAATCTTGATAATCTGACCTTCCTTGATTGTGGGATTCGACGGCAGATTATTATATACTTCCACGTAACACTCCATGTCAGGACCGAGGTTGCCGCGACAAATACTATAGAAGGTCTGACCTGCCATCACCTTCACCTCGTGATCAAGACCTACTATGCGATAGGCTCCCAAACGAACACGGGCATCTTTCTGAGCATAAATATCAACAGCCTCTTCCTTCTTGACAATAGTACTTTCAGGCTTCGCAGCTGGCTTTTCTGCTTTTTCCTCTGGCTTCACAGCTTCCTCAGCTGGCTTATCTTCCTGTTTCAGTGCTACTTCCTCAGTTGTCTTATCTATTTGTTCGGCAGAGATCACTGAAGAATTATCAGACTTTACAGCCTGTGCATCTTTGTTACTAACGGAATCTCTGACGTAGATAGTATCAGGGACAACATCGGGCAATGGCTTATTGTTACCATAATAATAGCCGCAATATGCAGATAGTGCCATTAGAGCTAAAACGCCTAATACCTTTAATAACTTAGAGATGACGGAAGGTTTCTTCTTCTCCTCCTGTTCGTCGTCATAGTCACGTTGTGTAGCCTTATTCTCTGTATGAAGAAACTGAGGAGTGATTACTACAGGTTCCTCAACTACAGGTACAGTCTCAACAGCAGATACATCTGCAATCGGCTCAGACTCTATTTGTGATTCTGCAGAAGACGGTTCCTCTGCTACGGGTTCCTCTGCTACGGGTTCTTCTGCTACGGGTTCCTCTGCTACGGGTTCCTCTACTACGGGTTCCTCTACTACAGGCTCTTCCACAGCAGTAGGCTCTAGTTCCTGGACATCGTCAAACTCCACTCCTTCGTTCAGAACAACAGTCTCGAACTGGGAGAAAGGCTTGTTGACAAGTTCCTTCATGGTTGAATCAGGAGTGAACGACAGTTTAGAGTGGCCGTCAATGACAACTCTCTCTCCTGTTCGTACGCTGACGCTCTCACGGGCTTCTACACCGATAATCTTGAATGTTCCCAATCCCTTCACTTTCACTGGTTCTCCTTGCCCCAGTTTCTCCATGATGATGGAAAACATCTCGTTAACAAAGCGACTGGCATCTTTTGCTTCAAAGTGATTCTTCTCGATGAGTACTTTGGCAATTTCCTGTATAGTGACCTTTCCCATGACTATTTTCCTCCCAACTTTAATTGAGCCTTCCACGTCTGACTTGGCTTAAAGTTGAGTACCAACTTTGGCGGCACCAACATGCGTTGCCCACTGGCGGGGTTGACTATGATACGTTCCAGTTTCTTCTTAGTCTCGAAGGTTCCGAAATTAGGAACCAACACCGACGTATCCTCAAGAAAAGTATCACCCATGGCATTGATGATATCTTGAACAAGAGTCTGGGTATTCTTTACACTATAACCTGTGCGTTCAGCCAGTTCGGTAATAAATTCCTTGTTATTCATATTGTAGTAGCGTATAAATCAAATTCTTCAGCATCAGTAATACGAGCGTTGTAGAACTCTCCTATAGTAAGATCCTCTTTCGCAGGAATTAGTACTTCTGGGTCAACTTCGGGAGAGCAGAATTCTGTACGCCCGACATACCAATCACCTTCTTGACGGTCTATGATGACGCGCAAAGTCTGTCCCACCTTTGCTCCCTCTACCTCGGCACTAATGCCTTGCTGTATGCGCATCAGCTTGTCGAGGCGTTGCTGTTTCACCTCCTGTGAAACATCGTCAGTATAGTGTTTAGCCGAATAGGTACCTTCCTCTTCGGAATATGCAAAGGCCCCCATACGCTCGAAACGAGCCCAACGGGTAAACTCAATGAGTTGCTTGAAGTCTTCATCAGTTTCACCAGGGAAGCCTACCATAAGTGTAGTGCGCAGGTGAATACCCGGCACTTCTTCGCGAATTCTTTTTATCAATTCGTAAGTTTCCTCTTTCGTGACATGCCGTTGCATTCGTGTCAGCATATTGTCAGAAATGTGCTGCAGGGCTATGTCGAGATACTTACAAACATTAGGATATTCCCTCATGACACGCAACAGGTCCCACGGGAAATGTGTAGGATAAGCATAGTGGAGTCTAATCCATTCCACTCCCTCTATGCGAGCCATCTGCTCAACGAGTTCGGCGATATGTTGTTTGCCGTCGATATCAACACCGTAATATGTCAGTTCCTGAGCAATAACCTGCAGTTCCTTGACACCCTGACTGACCAGCCACCTCACTTCGTCGAGAATTTCCTGCATCGGCCTGCTTTTATGACGTCCTGTTATAATTGGTATTGCACAGTAGGCACAATGGCGATCACAGCCTTCTGATATTTTCAGGTAGGCATAGTGCGACGGTGTGGTGATATGTCGGAGTGGGAAAGTCCCATCCTTGAATTCCAAGTGAGCTTCTTCCAAATCCTTAATTAATTCTTTAAAATTGAACTTGCCATACCATCCGTCAACTTCGGGAATCTCGGCTTCGAGGTCTGCAAGGTATCTTTCCGACAGGCAGCCCATAACATAGAGCATCTTGAGATGGCCTCGACTCTTGGCTTCGGCAAATTCTAGTATAGTATCGATACTCTCCTGCTTGGCATCTTCGATGAAACCGCATGTATTGATAACAGCTATCTCTCCCTGCGGCGAATCAGAGTCATGGGTAACATGATAACCGTGAGCCTCGAAGAGTGCCATCAGGCTCTCGCTGTCAACGAGATTCTTCGAGCATCCCAGCGTGATGATATCTATTGTAGGCTTATTCATGCTTGAAGAGAGAATCTACAAACTGTTTCTTGTTGAAGAGCTGAAGGTCTTTCATTCCTTCACCCAATCCAATATATTTTACGGGCACCTTAAGCTGATCGCTGATACCGATTACCACACCTCCCTTAGCAGTACCATCGAGTTTGGTGATGGCAAGACTGGTAATCTGAGTTACTGCGGCAAACTGTCTTGCCTGCTCAAATGCATTCTGACCAGTAGAACCGTCGAGAACCAGCAGAACCTCATCGGGGGCCTCGGGAATTACCTTCTTCATCACATCCTTGATTTTCTTAAGCTCGTTCATAAGTCCTACCTTGTTGTGCAAACGTCCTGCTGTGTCGATGAGCACGACATCAGCACCATTGGCTTTGGCACTCTGTAAAGTGTCGAAAGCCACTGAGGCAGGATCGGAACCCATCTGCTGCTTTACAACGGGTACTCCAACACGTTCACCCCAAATGCAGAGTTGCTCAACAGCAGCGGCACGGAAAGTATCGGCAGCACCCAAATACACTTTCTTTCCGGCTTCCTTGAACTGCCATGCCAGTTTTCCAATAGTAGTGGTCTTCCCCACTCCATTAACTCCAACAACAAGAATCACGTAAGGCTTGTGGTCGGTAGGCAGTTCCCAGTTGTCGTTGTCTTCAGAATTGTTTTCAGCCAAAAGGGCTGCAATCTCTTCGCGCAGGATGGCATTTAACTCACTGGTACTGACATATTTGTCGCGAGCAACACGCTGTTCGATGCGCTCAATAATCTTAAGTGTTGTCTCAACTCCCACATCAGAAGTAATCAATACTTCCTCCAGGTTGTCGAGTACGTCGTCATCCACCTTCGACTTACCGGCAACAGCTCGTGCCAGTTTATCGAACACGCTGTTCTTGGTTTTCTCCAAACCTTTATCAAGCGTCTCTTTCTTATCCTTATTAAAGAACCCAAATATACCCATAACTTATTTTCGCTTTGATTTCTTATTCTTGCACTTCTTATCTGTTTGGCAAGAGGTTTCCTGCTTATGATATTTCTTCAACAATGGTATCTCTTCACAAAGAGCCTCAGATAGCAGACGCGCTACCTCGTGAGCTCCGTAGATGTTGTAGTGGGTGTTGTCTTGCTTACCCTTGGGCTCACTTGGCTCCTGTCCGGGCAGATACCACATGTGCAACTTTTTTGAACCTTCTACTCCCAGCGACTGCTCCAGATTGTGAGTGATACGGTTGGCATCCACGAAGAAACAGTTCATACGAAGTGCAACGTCACGGGGAGCAACGGCATAAAGTCCGTGAGTATCAACCAGGGAGTCACCTTCTACCAGTTTCGGAGCATCGCTGAATGTCTGAGTGCGCAGAGCTTCGTCATCATCGTTTTTAGCAGGGACCTTAGTAAAGTTGCGGCGCACTACAGAATTCATAAGTACCGGAATACCACCCTTTTCCCGAGTTTCGCGAACGAATTTTGCGAGATTGTAGTCGAATGTAGAACCAGGGTCAGTATGTCGGTCGGCCTTAGGCTTCTCGTCGTTATGTCCGAACTGAATTATTACATAGTCGCCTGGTTTGATGAGCGACAGCACTTTGTCCCAGCGCTTCTCATTGATAAATGACAGCGACGACCTTCCGTTGACAGCATGATTGTCAACACGGATATACTGTTCGTCGAAGAAGTCCTGCAAGGCCATGGCCCATCCCCGTTCCTGCTTGCCTCCTGTGGTATCCTTATTGGCTGCCGTAGAGTCACCGATGACAAAAATGGTGGTCTGCTTTTGCTCAGTCATAGAGCATAGCGCGAGCACTACCAGGGCTGCAATGATTAATTTCTTCATAAACGGTCTAGTTATACCTATCTTATTATTTTAATTTTTCGATGAGTTCGTCGGGTGTCAAGAGCATCTGTTCTCCAGTCTCCATATTCTTCAGCGTGAGCTTGTTTTGGCTGATCTCATTGTCGCCAGCCAGTGCTACAAACGGAATCTGCTTAACATTGGCATAACTGAGCTGCTTTTTCATTTTAGCAGAGTCGGGGAACATCTCGGTACTGATACCAGCCTGACGCGCCTTGGCAACAACGGGCAGACAATAAGCCGTTTCGCGCTCACCAAAGTTGATGAACAACAGTTGTGTACCCTTGGTGGCATCCTTGGGATAGCAGTCTAGTTGGTTGAGAACATCGTAGATCCTATCGACACCAAAGCTGATACCTACTCCCGAGATACCTGGCATGCCAAAGATGCCGGTGAGATTGTCATAGCGTCCTCCGCCAGTGATAGAACCAATCTGCACGTCGAGTGCCTTCACTTCGAAGATGGCTCCCGTATAGTAGTTCAGTCCTCGGGCGAGTGTCAAGTCAAGCTGCAACTCATTCTTCAAGACTGAGGCAGCAACAGAGTTTTTTTCTGAAGAAGAAGCAGAACCATTAGCTGCTCCTAATGCAGCAAGGATAAAGCGCAGTTCTTCGACTCCCTTGAGACCAGTCTCGCTGTCTTTCAGCACATCGGCAATAACATTGAGTTTCTCGTCGTTTGTGCCAGTGAGCTGTATGATTGGCTGCAACTTTGTAATCTGCTCTTCCGTCAGTCCACCATCGCGCAGCTCCTGATTGACATTCTCAAGTCCTATCTTGTCGAGTTTGTCAATGGCAACGGTGATGTCAACAATCTTGTCGGCAGCGCCAATCACCTCGGCTATTCCAGACAGTATCTTGCGGTTGTTGATTTTTATCTGTACACGCACTCCGAACTTCTGGAACACGGTATCTACGATTTGCATCAGTTCAACCTCGTTGAGCAAAGAGTCGGAACCCACAATATCGCCATCGAACTGCCAGAACTCGCGGTAGCGTCCTTTTTGCGGACGATCGGCACGCCAAACAGGCTGCATCTGATAGCGTTTGAAGGGCAGCTGCAGTTCTTCGCGGTGCATGACGACATAACGTGCAAAGGGTACCGTAAGGTCGTAGCGCAGTCCTTTCTCACACATCTTTGCAGCCAGGTGTAGGCTGTTACGCTCTCTTAGTTCCTCGTCGGTGACTTTCGACAGACAGTCGCCGCTGTTGAGAACTTTGAAAAGCAGTTTGTCGCCTTCCTCGCCATACTTTCCCATCAGTGTACCGAGGGTCTCCATAGCAGGAGTCTCGATCTGCTGGAATCCGTAAAGCTGATACACCTGTCGGATGGTATCGAAGATATAGTTGCGCTTGGCCATCTCTGAAGGGCCAAAATCACGTGTACCTTTTGGAATACTTGGTTTCTGTGCCATTTAGTCTTATTACCTTTCTTTTACTTTCTTACAATAGTTTGAGCTCTGTCTGGGCCAATACTGATAATTTTGATGGGTGTCTCGAGCTCACGCTCCAGGAAACTTATGTAGTTTCTGAATGCCTCGGGGAATTGCTCTTCGCTGGTAAACTGCGTCATATCAGTCTGCCATCCGGGCAGTTCTTCATAAACGGGTTCTATGTCCTTCTCGATGTCGTAGGGGAAATCGCGCGTAAGAGTACCCTTCACTTTATATGCCGTGCATGCTTTGATTGTGGGGAATCCGTCGAGCACGTCGCTCTTCATCATGATAAGCTGTGTTACGCCGTTCACCATGATACTGTAGCGTAGTGCTACAAGGTCTATCCAACCGCAGCGGCGCTCACGTCCTGTTACTGCTCCATACTCATGGCCGAGATCGCGAATGCGTTTGCCTGTCTCGTCGAAGAGTTCTGTGGGGAACGGGCCTGCTCCTACACGAGTGCAATATGCCTTCATAATGCCATATACCTCGCCGATTTTGTTTGGACCGATACCAAGACCGGTGCATGCTCCGGCACATATGGTATTGCTTGATGTAACGAAAGGATACGAGCCAAAGTCAACGTCAAGCATAGTGCCCTGAGCTCCTTCGCAAAGAATGCTACGACCAGAGCGGAGTACCTGGTTGATTTCATGCTCAGAGTCAACTAGATGGAATTGGCGAAGGTATTCAATACCCTTGAGCCACTTCTGCTCAACCTCGTCGATGTTGTAATCAAAGTTGAGTGACTTGAGTATTGCCTCGTGGCGTGCCTTATGGGCTGCATACTTAGCCTCGAAATTGTCAAGTATGTCACCAACACGCAGTCCGTTGCGGCTCACCTTGTCGGTATATGTCGGACCTATGCCCTTTCCGGTGGTGCCAACCTTGTCTTTACCTTTCTGCGCCTCGTAGGCTGCATCAAGTACACGGTGTGTAGGCATAATAAGATGTGCCTTCTTAGAAATATGGAGGCGCTCCTTCAGCTGGTGCCCGCTGGCTTCAAGTGCCATTGCTTCATCCATGAAGAGATCGGGAGCAAGCACCACGCCGTTGCCGATGATGTTTACCTTGCCGCCCTGGAAGATACCTGAAGGGATAGAGCGCAGCACGTATTTTTGCCCTTCAAACTCGAGCGTGTGACCGGCATTCGGACCGCCCTGGAATCGAGCTATCACGTCGTACTGCGGTGTCAGAACATCCACCACCTTGCCTTTTCCTTCATCGCCCCACTGCAATCCGAGCAGGACGTCAACTTTACCTTGATTCATAATTGTCTTGTCTGTTTATTACGTTTTTGATAATTTTCGTTTAGTCGCCTGTCTTGTTAGCTTGGCCTGACAACTGCTGCAGATGCCATAGACATAGAGCGAGAAGCCATCTTTGCGGAAGCGTCGCAGATGCAGAGCATCGATAGAATCGATTACTTTCTGTGACTTAAACTCCGAAACCTTGCCGCAGACCGTGCAAATCTGATGGCTGTGGCTGTTGTTGTCGTAGCAGGCCTCATACTTTGTGGAACCCTGAAAACGGTGGCGGATGACGAGGCGCAATGCCATGAAGAGCCTCAGTGTGTTGTATAGCGTGGCTCTACTCACCGGAAACCGGTCTTCAGTATTCAGTTTGTCGCCCAGTTCGTCGAGCGTGAAATGCCCATTGATGCTATATACTGCATCGAGTATGGCAAAGCGCTCTGGCGTCTTTCGCAGATTGTTCTGTTCCAAGTAACTGGTAAGGATATTCCTCACCGTAACTCTTACGTTTTCTTTCATTTTATGTGGTTAAATGGTTAAAAACCGCACAAAATTACGAAATTTTCTTCAGATACAGACAAAAATAAATTATAAAAGTTCTAAATTAATGCTTTTCATCCCGCTTTTTGCCAATCGCTCATACAATATGCCAAGTTCCGAAAAGCGTAATATACTCTGCATGGCTGCCTTACGAACAGAAAGGAAGGGGCCTTGAAGTGCTACGAGAGCCTGGTCAAGAAACTCATTAATACCCCGCTCGTTAGGTTCCATACCGCGCATAAAAAGCCGCGTCAGAATATGAAAGCCACACAACTGATAGTATTCCTTGTCTGTAGCAATCCATTGATATGCTTTCTCAGCGGCGTAAGGCAGGTGCTGCCATAAGTTGAAAGCAACCTGTTCTGCGATTTCCTGAGTCGATACCTGTTCCATCCAAATATCACACACCCCTGGCAACATGGATTCGGCAGGCATTATTAGCGTGGCAAGTATCTTGCACTCACGGATATCTTCCTTCCATAACGCTATGGCGAGGTCGTAGTTTTTGCCGTATTCATCGGCCATCTCGTGAAGCCGAGGCAAAGTTGCGCCCCAATTTAAATGATATTCTGCTCCCTTGTCACGCATGGAATGAGCAACATGTCCATCCATTATTTGTCGGAAAGACTGCTTTATCTCCTTAACTTTTTCTTGTATTGCACCCAATGTTCTTAGTATTTCCTATTAAAAACTGTCATTTGTCATCTGTCATACCAAAGTGGCATATTCGCTGCTATATCTTAACATCTGGTGGGCATAGCTCTCGCAGTAGTTTACCTGTATATCGCAAATATCTCCATTGTCATCGGTAACCGGCAGCAGTTGAGGGTTGATGAAACCCTTATAGGGAGCCAGATTCAGATGCTTGTAACGTTCAAGAACCTCGTTGTGTAGTTCAGAGTCGATATCCACGGCATATTGTTCAACAAGCTGTCGTGCTGCCTCATAGTCGCCTTCACTCTTTATGCGCTGTATCTCAGCCAGCAACTGCGCGAAGAGCTGCCGCAGCAAGACATAATCGCTAATGCTAACGAATGTTTTGCCGTCGTGTTGCTCCAACTTAATGGTGTCAGTGCTGTGGCTGTAACACCAACGGGCAATAAGGGCCCTGTTGCGCATGTGAGCTTCCTCAATCTTTGCCCCTGGCTGAATACGAATAAGCTGCGTCATGAGGCCATTCATAATATACGAATAATACTCAGCCTTATATGCCTCGCTGTTTGGCAGAAGGTCCAATTCCACCAGTTTCTCGTCGGCAATATAATACAATGCAAACAAGTCGGCACGAGCCTCTTCAATGGTATTGCCATAAGCCTTCAATGCATCAGGGTCTGTACCGGGCAGCAACTGTCCGCTACCATGTCCTAAGCACTCATGCAGGTCGGTATGTAAATCGTCACATGCATCTCCGTAACGTTCTATCATTGAAAGTATTTCAGAGTCTTTTATAAACTCTTCCTTAAAGCCGTTTCCGTGGGCAGCCTTGTTGTATGCATCGGTGATGTTTGATATGGTAATGCTCTTCGAACCGTATTGAGCTCTTATCCAGTCGGCATTGGGAAGATTAATGCCTATGGCTGTAGATGGGTACTCGTCACCGCCGAGCATTGCTGCACAGATTGCATTGGCTGTGACACCCTTCACCTTGGCTTTGCGAAATCTGGGGTCAACTGGAGAATGGTCTTCAAACCACTGCGCATTACGGCTTATTGTCTGAGTGCGCTTGGTGGCTTCCAGATCTTTGTATTCTACAATACCTTCCCATGAGCCCTTCAGCGCCAACGGGTCGCCATAAACCTCGATGAAACCGTTTACAAAGTCTATCCTGCCATCGTGTTCCCCGACCCACTCTATGCAGTAATCGTTGAAAAGGCGAAGGTCGCCCGTTATATAATAGTCGATAAGGAGCGTTATAACCTTGTGCTGATGCTCATTCTCGGCCACTGTCAGCGCTTTCTTCAACCAATATACTATATGATTTATAGCGTTGGCGTAGCGCCCTTTGGCCGACCACACCTCCTCGTGGATTTCACCATCGCGCTTCACCAGTGTAGAGTTCAATCCGTAAGAAACAGGTTCCTTATCGTCACCTGCAGCATCCTTCAGATTCTGGTAGTAGCTTTCTGCCTCCTGCTGGGTAACACCATCGTAGAAGTTGCATGCTGATGTAAGCAGTAGGTCTTCACCGTCAGCCTTGTTTACACGCTTCGGAAGCACTGTCGAGTCGAAAATCACAGGGAACAGTTCCTTACACATCTGCTCCACAGTCTCTCCTGAGCGTAGCGGCAGACGACAGGGGGCAACAGTCTCTATCATCTTCGTAAGATACTGCTGGTTAAACCCTGGGACGAATTTCTCGCAGCCGTAATGATGGTAGATTCCATTTGAGAACCAGATACGCTTAAGATACACCTCAAGGGCACGGAAGTCTTCGCTCTCTCGGTCGATAGTCATATCTGTATATACAGCCTCCAGCATCTTGCGAATCCGGAGGTTGTAACGTCCAAACTGATCGAAGGTAATGTCGCGCCCGTAAAGGGTTGCCTTCGAAAGATAATAGATAAGGGTTTTCTGTGACAACGACAATTGCTCAAATCCGTTTAACCGGTATCTGAGCAATTGTAAGTCCGCAAAGCGTTCGTCTGAATAGTTCATGGCTTAGCTCTCTTCCTGCCGTTTTTCCGATGACCCCTCATATCCTCTGCTGGGTGCTGTTGAAGCTGCTGGGCACGGTATTCGCGCGGAGTCATATTCATAATTCTGTAGAAGGAGGCATAGAACGACTGCCTGTTGGCAAAGCCGACCATGTCACTAACATCCTCCATACGCATGTCCTGATACCTCCTGTCAACAAGAATTGCCCTGGCCTCCTCAATGCGATAACTGTTAACCAGCGAAGTGTAGTTCATGTGGAACCTCACATTTACCACCGCAGAGATGTAGCGCGTGTTAGTGCCGAGGTCTTCAGCAAGCTTCTTGGCAGAATAGTTCTTGTCTTTGTACTTCTTCTCCATGACGAGGATACGAAGAATCTTTTCCTTCATCTCATCCATGAGTCTCGGACTCACCAGGGTGCGATAAACGGCCTCTTTTTCTTTTTTCTCAATGATGTTGTACTTTGCCATAGCATCGATTAATTTATTTTTTATTCTCGGTTGCAAATATACAAAAAAAATTCGACAAATCAAACTTTTTTTCAAAAATTCTTTTAAACTCTTCGATTTTTCTCTTTTTTTAGGATTCTTTTTTAATAAAAAAGGACAACAGCACAAATGTCAAGACCCCTTTTTATGTGCAATTTCATTCATTTCATCAAATTAAAGAATCTTTAATCTTTTGCATGTTGCTTCATTATCATATCGACTTGTCTAAATAATATAATGTTTATACATATTATAAATAAATATAGTACTTGCGAAGAAGGTACGGATATTTTTTTAACCATCATCTGTCATAGGCATTAGTATGAAACATAGAAAAAATAACAAGAGAAAAATTTTGCTCTTTGCCTGCTTCTTTGTACCTTTGCAGGCGATTTACGTAAATTAGACTAAGATGCCGGAAATTTCAATTCGCGGACTGGAGATGCCTGAGTCGCCTATCAGGAAACTTGCGCCACTGGCCGCAGCAGCAAAAAAGCGTGGTACTAAAGTGTACCACCTGAACATCGGACAGCCTGACCTGCCAACGCCACAGGTAGGACTGGATGCTCTGAAACAAATCGACCGAGAGATTCTGGAGTATTCACCATCGCAGGGCTACCTTAGCTACCGCGAGAAGTTGGTTGACTACTACGCGAAATATAATATCAATGTAACTGCAGATGACATCATCATTACTTCGGGAGGTTCCGAAGCGGTGTTGTTTGCTTTCCTGTCGTGCCTTAATCCAGGCGACGAAATAATCGTGCCAGAACCTGCCTATGCCAACTACATGGCGTTTGCAATATCGGCTGGTGCAAAGATACGCACAATAGCAACTACCATAGAAGAGGGCTTCTCGCTGCCGAAGGTGGAGAAATTTGAAGAACTCATAAACGACCGTACCCGGGCTATCATGATATGCAACCCGAACAATCCAACAGGATATCTTTATACACGCCGCGAGATGCAGCAGATTCGGGATATGGTAAAGAAATACGATCTTTATCTATTCTCCGACGAAGTGTATCGCGAGTATATCTATACGGGGTCGCCATATATCTCGGCATGTCATTTAGAAGGCATCGAGCAGAATGTAATACTGATTGACTCGGTGTCGAAACGATACTCTGAATGCGGCATCCGTGTGGGTGCATTGATAACGAAGAATGCCGAGGTGCGCAAGGCCGTGATGAAATTCTGTCAAGCCCGCCTTTCCCCACCCCTCATCGGACAGATTGTGGCCGAGGCTTCGCTCGATGCTCCCGAGGAATATCTTCGTGATGTATATGATGAGTACGTGGAGCGCCGTAAGTGTCTCATTGACGGTTTGAACCGCATTCCTGGCGTATATTCACCTATCCCCATGGGTGCTTTCTATACGGTTGCCAAACTGCCTGTTGACGATGCAGAGAAGTTCTGTCGCTGGTGTCTGGCAGACTTTGAGTATGAGGGTGAGACGGTGATGATGGCTCCTGCCGCAGGTTTCTACACTACTCCAGGGGCAGGCATCAATCAGGTGCGCATAGCCTATGTGCTGAAGAAGAAAGACCTTGAGCGGGCTCTCATCGTATTGCGCAAGGCACTGGAGGCTTATCCCGGCAGAAAAGACGATTGATAGAGTTTTGAGTTTATAGGTTCATATTATTATATAGGTATATAGTTTAAGAGTTGAATCTTCCTCTATTCATAGCTCGAAAGATATATGGGGCCGATGGCAACCGTCGTGAGGTAAGCCGTCCGGCCATACGCATAGCCACCATAGGCATTGCCATAGGTATTGCCGTGATGATTATCACCGTAAGTGTTGTGTTTGGGTTTAAGCATAGCATTCGCGACAAAGTGGCTGGCTTCGGCAGTCATATTCAAGTGATGAACTTTCTCTCTGCCGACGAAGCGATACCTGCCCCCATCTGCATCAGCGATTCGCTGATGAAAGAGATCAAGAGCATACCTGGTGTAAAACATGCCGAGCGTTACACAGCTGCCCACGGCATACTGAAGACCGATGCCGACTTTTTGGGCGTGGCTTTTAAGGGCATTGGCGAAGACTATGACACAAATTTCCTGAAAGCCAACCTGGTTGATGGAGAAACACCTCATTTCTCAACAACTAATTCCGATTACCACCTGCTTGTTTCGCGCATGATTGCCGACAAGTTAGGCTTAAAGGTTGGTGACCGTGTGTTTGCCTATTTCATTGGCAACGACGACGTCAGAGCACGCAAATTCACAGTCAATGGCATTTACCAGACCAACATGACACAGTTTGACGAAACGCTGTGCTTTACCGACTATACTATTCCCATAAAGCTAAACGGTTGGGAAGCAGACCAATGCTCAGGAGTAGAAGTACTGGTAGAAGATTTCGATAAAATCAACGAGACGGCCCTGCATTTCACAAACCGCATAAGCCGTAATGTTGACAAGTATGGCGAAACTATCATATCACAAACTATTTACGAAGGTTATCCGCAAATATTCTCATGGCTATCGTTGCTCGACATCAATGTATGGATAATACTGATACTGATGGTTTGTGTGGCCGGTTTTACGATGATTAGCGGACTGCTCATTATCATACTGGAACGCACACAGATGATAGGAGTGCTGAAAGCGCTCGGCATGCGAAACAGTATGGTGCGCCACACCTTCCTGTGGTTTGCCGTATTCATTATAGGACGAGGGCTGGTTGTGGGCAACATACTCGGCATAGGTCTTGTACTGCTGCAGCAACACTTCGGGATAGTACACCTCGACCCTGCCAACTACTACGTTGACACTGCTCCTGTAGAGCTGAACATACTAGTGGTGGTGGCTCTGAATATTGCAACCCTTATAATCTCTGTCTTTGTACTCATAGCGCCAAGTTTCCTCATATCACACATACATCCGGCACGGTCGATGAGATACGAATAACGAAACAGAAAAGACATTTCACCTATTAAATCATAATAATATGAAACTGAATGACATACTGGGAGGACAGTTAAATCCTGCTGAATGGGAGGCCAAAGGATACGAGCTTCCCAAGTTTGATATTGAGAAAATCAGAGAGAAGACAGCAAAGGAGCCTACATGGGTTCACTTTGGCGGAGGAAACATCTTCCGTGCTTTTCCTGCTGCTATCCTCAATGATGCACTGAACACTGGCAAGTATGACAGAGGTGTCATCGTTGCCGAAACCTTTGACTACGAAGTGGTTGACAAGGCTTATGCGCCTTATAACAACCTCTCGCTTCTTGTCAGCCTGCAGAGCACAGGTACAATAGAGAAAAAAGTTATTGCCAGCGTTACCGAGGCGCTGAAGGCCGACCCACAGTTTCCTGACTGGCAGCGACTGACAGAAATATTCCGTAATCCTTCACTTCAGATGATTTCATTCACCATCACTGAAAAAGGATATACATACAATGATGCCGATCTGGCACGCGGACTGAGTCCTGTATTTGCAATGGGTAAAGTTTGCGCCCTGCTGTTAGAGAGATACAAGGCAGGCGAGTTGCCACTCACAGTGCAGTCTATGGACAACTGTTCACACAATGGCGACAAGGTAAAAGCCGGTGTGATGGCATACGCAGAGCGATGGGTAAGCGACGGATTGGTTCCAGCATCTTTCCTCGACTACCTTAAGAACGAGAAGAAGATTACATTCCCTTGGTCGATGATCGACAAGATAACCCCCCGCCCACACGTCAAGGTAAAGGAACTTCTTGCCAACGACGGCTTCGAGGATAATGATTATATAGAGACCGAGAAGCACACATTTACTGCTCCATTTGTAAATGCCGAAGAGGTGCAGTATCTTGTCATCGAAGATAACTACACCAATGGCCGTCCCCCACTCGACCTTGGTGGAGCACTCTATACTACACGCGAAACAGTTGACAAGGTGGAGACGATGAAAGTCACCACATGCTTGAATCCCCTTCACACTGCGATGAGTATCTTCGGATGCATGTTGGGATACACCCTCATCAGCGCAGAAATGGCCGACGAAGACTTACGCCCATTCATACAAAAGATAGGTTACATTGAGGCTATGCCTGTGGTAACCGACCCTGGCGTACTCAATCCATACGAGTTCATCGGTGCCGTCATCAACCGCCGTCTGCCAAATCCCTTCATGCCTGACGCACCACAGCGAATAGCAATGGATACCAGTCAGAAATTACCTATTCGCTTCGGTGAGACTATTAAGAAGTATTTGGCTCGCGGCCTCGACATGTCGAACCTGATACTCATACCGCTTACCCTAGCTGGATATGCACGCTATCTGAAAGGTATCAAGGATGATGGCACAACTTTCGAACCATCCCCTGACCCAATGCTCAGCGAACTGCAGGCCATTGTTGCTCCTCTTGAAATCGGCAAGGCAGAACAAGACTGGAGTTGTCTGAAGAAGCTTTACTCACGTAAGGATGTCTTTGGACTTGATCTTTACGAGGCAGGACTTGGCGAACAGATAGAGGGTATGGTCAAGGAATTATATGCCGGAACGGGTGCAGTACGTGCAACATTGCATCATTACGTACATGCAAGATAACAAAGAATCGTCATTAATAGCAAATAATAAACTAAAGACTGACAAAATAGTTAATTTTGTCAGTCTTTTCACATTTCAACCGTTAAATTCTAACAGCCGTTAAGCATTAGGGTGAAAGTGTTAAATTGCGACAAATATTTATGACATTTTGTCAGTATTCCGATTTTTGCCCCTATATTTGCACTCGATTTAAGCAAACAGCATAATATTAACATTAAAAAAAATAGTAAGAAATTATGAGAAAGATTGCAAACACCCTAATGCCCGGTATTCTGATGTTGGTTGTAGCCTTTTCGGCAGCATCATGCAACAAGACACAAGCCGCTCCTGCAGCAGCCGCAGCAGCACCGGGACAACCCGTTGATCTGACCTACGCAGCAGAGAAAGCTCTGCCATCAGTAGTTTACATCAAGTCAGTGACCAATTCCAAGACTCAGACAGTGGAGTATAGCGACCCGTTTGAGGACTTCTTCTCAGACCCATTCGGAGGTTTCTTCGGACGTGGACAGGGCAACAACAATGGCAAGCGCCAGCGCCAGGTTCAGACTCCTAAGCGTGCCGCAGCAGGCTCTGGTGTCATTATCTCGGCCGACGGATACATTGTCACCAACAATCACGTGGTGGACGGAGCTGATGAACTGACCGTTACGCTGAATGAGAACTCAAAAGAATATTCTGCCCGTATCATCGGTGCAGATGCCACCACCGACCTGGCTCTTATCAAGATTGACGCCAAGAATCTGCCTGCTATAGCTATCGCCAACTCGGATGATGCTAAGGTAGGTGAATGGGTACTGGCTATCGGCAATCCGCTCGGACTGAATAATACCGTAACAGCAGGTATTGTCTCGGCTAAGGCCCGCTCTATGGGTCAGGGCGTAAGTTCGATGATTCAGACCGACGCAGCCATCAACCAAGGAAACTCAGGAGGTGCATTGGTCAATACCCGTGGTGAGCTTATCGGAATCAATGCAATGCTGGCATCTCCCACTGGCTCTAATATCGGTTATGGCTTTGCCATCCCAACTGCTATTATGAATAAGGCTGTTGAAGACTTCAAGAAGTATGGCAGTTACCAGCGCGCCATGATTGGTATTCAGGGTGGCAGCGTGAAGGACTATGTCGACGCTATGAAGGATCAGGATAAGGAAGTTAAAGACTTCGGAACTATGGAAGGTGTGCGTATCGACAAGGTCGTTGACGACGGCGCCGCTGCCGATGCTGACATGCAGTCAGACGACGTAATCACCGAGGTTGACGGCAAGAAAGTGAAGACCATGGGCGACCTGCAGGCTATCATTGCTCAGAAGCGTCCTGGCGATAAAGTCAACGTGAAGTTCATGCGCAACAAGAAAGAGAAGAGCGCTACTCTGACTCTGAAGAATGCACAGGGCAACACCAAGGTTGTGAAAGATGCAGACCTTGACGTACTGGGAGGCCAGTTCCGCCAGATTACAGACTCTCAGAAGAAGGAATTACAGATAGCCTACGGACTCCAAGTGCTGAAGGTGAGTGGAGGTAAGCTGAAAGAGGCCGGTATTCCTCAAGGCTTCATCATCCAGCGTGTCAACGACGAAGCCATCAAGACTATCGACGACCTTGCATCTGCTGTAAAGAAGGCATCGACATCTAAGGAGCCCGTACTCTATATCCAGGGTATCTTCCCGACAGGAAAGAAAGCATACTACGCTGTTGCCCTTCAAGACTGATAACAGCCCAGTCGAAAGCATAAACTAAATACAGGCAGTCACTTCTGATAATCAAAAGAAAGTGTCTGCCTGTATTCTTTGTATAGAGTTGAGATAACTTACAGATTTAATCTGAATAGGCATCTTCACCTATCAACTCGCGAGCACCGATGGTCATCTTACGGAGGTCGTAATAAGAACCGTTATATATGTTTAAGTCAACGTAACCCTTAATACCCGGAAGACGGCCAAGGTCTGTATGCTGCCAGAATTTCCAAGGACCTTTATACTCCACTTTCTCTACATAGTAGTGGGCTATCCAGTAAGGATATTCATCGAAGCATGGGTCGCTGAGATAACGCATCTTAAACTTGTAGTAAGTATAGATGATAGGTTTCACACCATAATGGCGCTCTACTGTCTTCAGCCATTCCAGAACGCTGTTTTTGAAGTCCTCGTCCGACTGTGTCTTTGGCTTTTGCTCTACATCGAGTACGGGAGGCAGGTCTCCGTTTTCAAGCTTGACATGACTGATATAGAATGCCGCCTGAGATTTTGCAGTAGAACGCATTCCGTAGAAATGATAGGCACCGCGAGTGAAACCATATTCACGGGCTTGGTGGAAATTATCTTCAAAGTTCTCGTCGATTCTCGTTGCTCCCTCCGTAGCCTTTATCATGACAAAACGGATGGGGAAATCATCTATGGAACCGTTCTCTCGCAATTCCTGCCAGTTGATATCACCCTGATGGTGACTGATGTCAATACCATGAATCTCGTAACCCTGGGGATAGCTGATGTCGCCATATAGCGCCCGGAAGCGGAAACCGAACGGACTGACAAAGAAATAATAGAAAAACCAAACGTAAGCAGCCACAATAAGTATGCCGCCCAACCACCATGCCCAACTGGGCAAATGCTGGAGCAGGCGAACAAAAACACTCGGACGCCGGCGAGGCACTGGGCTTGTCCGACGTCCGGATGTTTTTTTATTATGAGTGCGTCGTCGGTTTGCCGGCATCACTTAGCTTGCTCGAGAGCCAACGTCTTGGTGGGCTGGTCACACACCTCTGTCGGTCCCCAATACTGAATTGGACCGGGATAGACATAAGCTGTCTCGCGGGCCCAGCGGTCACGCTCCTTGGCGAAAGCCTTGAAGGGGGCACCATCAAGCTCGACAAGGGCCTTGCGGATAACAGGCTTCATCTCGCCGTTACGACGTTCCATGTTCATCATCATCGTGATGGGTACACCACCGGCAATCCACTGGTCGGCAGGAGCCGTCGTATTCTTGACGATAGCCATGTAGCCAGTCTTGCCGTTGGCAATAAGCTGGGCTGCAGAGGTACCAAGGGCATAGCAGTAGTCAGCATCGTAATTTGAAGGAGCAGCGCAGCGTCCCTCGTAGCCGAAGAAGTGGTGCAGGGCAGCGAACTTGCCGCTGTACTTACCAACCTTCTTGCGGCGCTCCAGTTTCTGGGCAACCATCGTAGAGAGCAGCTTCTCGGTCTCGATGAGCGATACCTGCACATTTCCGTGGGGGTCACGGTCCAGGGCCAGCTGACGGGCTACGTTAGTGGGCAGAGAATTGAACACTTCAAGGTTGCTGTCGCTCAAGTGGCTCTTGGCAAAGTCTATCATCTCGTGACGACCCAGATTCTTGGCCTCGGGCTGTGCCAGCACGTCGTTCAGCTGAGCTATGAGCTTCTTGATGGCGGGAATAAACTCGATAAGTCCCTCTGGGATAATAATGGTACCGAAGTTGTTGCCGTCCAATGCACGCTGGCAGACCACATTGGCAATATATGTCACGATGTCGTCAAGGCTTTGGTTCTTGGCCTCCACCTCCTCGCTGACGAGGCAGATATTGGGTTGTGTCTGCAGAGCGCACTCCAGGGCGATATGGCTAGCCGAGCGGCCCATCACCTTGATGAAGTGCCAGTATTTGCGGGCAGAGTTACAGTCGCGCTCAATGTTACCAATCAGTTCTGAATAGGTCTTACATGCAGTATCAAAACCGAACGAAGTCTCGATCTGTTCGTTCTTCAAGTCGCCGTCGATGGTCTTGGGGCAACCAATCACCTGAACGCCGTAGTTCTTGGCGGCATAGTACTCAGCCAGCACACAGGCATTGGTATTCGAGTCGTCACCACCAATGATAACGATGGCCTTGATGTCGAGCTTGCGGATAATTTCCAGACCCTTCTCAAACTGCTCCACCTTCTCCAGTTTCGTACGGCCAGAGCCAATCATATCGAAGCCACCAGTATTGCGGTACTCGTCGATAATCTCAGGAGTCAGTTCCATGTAGTTGTGGTCAACAAGTCCGCCAGGACCGAGAATGAAGCCGTAGAGACGGTTCTCAGGATTCAGCTTCTTAATTTGGTCGAACAGACCGGTAATGACATTGTGACCACCAGGAGCCTGACCACCGCTGAGGATGATACCAACGTTCATCTTCGACGTGTTGGCCTCAGTAGCAGGTTCAAACTCTACCACGGGCATACCGTAGGTGTTGGGGAACAACTTTTTGATTTCCTCTTGATCGCCTACACTCTGAGTGGCGGCACATTCCTTGACTTTGACTGCAGCCTGAAGAGCTTTTGGCAACTTAGGCTGATAAGCAGCTCTTGCTTTCTGCAATGCACTTTTTTCCATTGTTTTTAAACTTATTATTTGATGAATAATTGAATTTGGATGCAAAGTTACAAAAAAATGAGCGCAGAACAAAAAGAATTAATTCTTTTTTTATGCCGAATGCAAGTAACTTCGCCATTTCTATGGCAAAGTGACAAAAAAATGAGAGAAAATCCAATTATATTTGGGCTTTTCCGAATTCAAAGTAACTTCGGCGAAGCTTAAGTCATTGTAAAGCCCTTTGTTCTTTTAATTAAAAAATCTCAAGACTAAATATCTTCCTATAACTATTTCCAAGCAAGAAATGTACTTTTTAAGATTTTTTGTATCGAAAGTTATTGCAGTATGAAATAAAATGCTTATCTTTGACGATTGAAACGTATAAACTTATTAAAAACAAGGAGGACTATTTATGGCAAACAAGAGAACATTGAAGAAAAGTATCAACCTGATTTGTGAGGAACTTTTTGCAAACTGTGTGGCAGCATCACTCTATGGCAACAATGTGAATGATGAAAATGCAGATGCACTGCTCTATAGCATTGTTAAGATGCAGAGCGACTATACATCCCGTATATGTCATCCCGAACCAGGAATGCCTGCATCACTGTATTTCCGTGACCTGCGTGAGCAGTTTACTGCACAGGTAAGCGAGATAATCGACCAGATATGCAATATGTGATATTTGAAGATTTAGTTTATTGAATAGAATTAATGATATGTTGAAAAAATTAGCCCGTTGGCTGTTATACAAACAAATGGGGTGGACGATAGAAGTGACTGAAGACCACCCCGACAAATTTATTATCTGTCTGGCTCCACACACCAGCAACTGGGATTTTCTGATAGGACAACTTTACAGCAAGGCAGAGGGGCTCAAGAGTAACTTCTTGATGAAAAAGGAATGGTTTTTCTGGCCGCTTGGCCCCATATTCCGCAATATGGGTGGTATTCCCGTATGGCGTAGCAAACATACAAGCATGACCGACAATCTGGCTGAGACAGCACGTAAGCAACAGACCTTCATGCTGTGCATCACTCCCGAGGGCACTCGCTCGGCCAACCCAGAGTGGAAAAAGGGTTTCTACTTTATTGCACAAAAAGCCGGCATCCCTATCCTACTCTATGGAATAGACTATGAGAAGCGGTTAATAAGATGCACAAAAACCATCATACCCAACGGGGATGTGGATAGTCAGATACGAGAAATAAAAATGTATTTCAAGGATTTCAAGGGAAAGAAGCCCGCGAATTTCACAATAGGCGAAATATAAGAAAAGATGCGACGCTTCATCCTGATATTTATTCTATCCTTCTTCACAATCTGCTCTACCGGCTCCTTTGCCCAGACGGCCAAGGACGAGAAGAAAATGGTGGAACAGCTACAGAAGTACTTTAATAAATACAAGCCAAAAGGGACACGCCTTACTCAGCAGCCCCAAATGCTTTCGTATAGGTTAGACAATACCAAACGCACTCTGGTAATAACTGCCGACGAGTTCTTCGCTGCTCAGGAATTCACACCTGAGATAACCGCTCATATATATAAAAAGGTTAAAGGAGAGCTGCCTAAGGTATATCGTGACTATCAGATAACTATTATGACCAATGGTATGGCCATCGACGAGTTGATACCTAATCGTCTGTCGCAGAACGCAGACAAATCAAGGCTTTGGGGCGACATTGACTATGATGGTGAGCCGTGGGTGAAAAACATTTCAAATCCAGCAAAGGTCACACACGGCCTGCAAAACAGACATCTGGCTCTTTGGGCCAGTCACGGACGATACTATGACCAGAAAAAAGGATACTGGCAATGGCAGCGTCCTAATCTCTTCGGTACTACCGAGGACCTGTTTACACAGACTATTGTCGTACCCTATCTTATCCCTATGCTGGAAAATGCCGGCGCCGTAGTCTTCACCCCACGTGAACGAGACTGGCAGACGGAAGAGATAATAGTTGATAATGACGGTTCAAAACGAAACTATATTGAGGTGACTTCTCACGGAAAGTGGCAGAGAGCTCCTCATCCAGGCTTTGCAATGCATGGTGGCCCATATAAAGACAATGAGAATCCCTTTGAGGCCGGCACTGTGAGAATGGTTAAGACCACTGGCAGCAAATCACGCTACTCACTTGCCACATATCAGCCTGACTTCCGTAAGGCGGGGAGATATGCCGTCTATGTCAGCTATCAGACCCTGCCCAACAGCATCGACGATGCGTTATACACGGTATGGCACCGTGGCGAACGCACACAATTCAGAGTAAACCAGCAGATGGGCGGAGGAACATGGGTATATCTTGGTACTTTCGACTTCGATGCAGGATATAGCGAGTTCAACCGCGTTACTCTGTCAAACCAAAGCAGTAACAGCGGTGTAGTTACTACTGATGCCGTCAGATTCGGAGGAGGCATTGGAAACATTCAGCGCTTCGGACAAACAAGCGGAATGCCAAGAGCAATAGAGGGAGCAAGATACTATGCACAGTGGGCTGGCATGCCATACTTTGTATATAGCAGCAAGGACGGTAAAGATGACTATGGCGATGATATCAATGCACGCTCTAACATGGTTAACCTGCTGGGAGGGGGCTCGTGCTTTATGCCCAACATTGAAGGTAGAAAGGTGCCTATAGAATTATCATTGGCAATACACAGCGATGCCGGTTATGCAAAAGACGGAGTAGGACTTATCGGATCATTGGCAATATGTACTACCAATACCAACGGCGGAAAACTCAATAGTGGCATTTCAAGAATGGCATCACGCGATTTGGCTGATGCTCTGCTATCAAATGAGATTCTCGACGTAAAATACAAATACGGTAAATGGAACCGTCGTGAACTGTTCGACCGCAACTACTCTGAGACCCGACTGCCTGAAGTTCCGAGTGCTATACTTGAGACCATGTCTCATCAGAATTTCCCTGATATGCGCTATGGACAAGACCCCAACTTCAGATTCACGCTTGCACGTTCGATATACAAAACAATATTGCGATACGTCAACGACCAGCATGGCACACCATATATCGTGAGCCCAATGACTCCTAACAACCTACGAATTGAGTTTATCGACAAGAATAAGGTGCGATTTAGCTGGAATGCCGTTAACGACCCACAGGAACCCACATCAAAGCCTACAGGCTATGTACTATATACCGCTATCGGCGATGCAGACTTCGACAACGGCACATATATTCGCTCCAAGAACAACTGCGATATTGAGCTGGAGCCTGGACTGCTGTATCATTTTAAGGTGGCAGCAGTTAACAGAGGTGGCAGCAGTTTCCCGTCAGAAGTGATGTCGGCACTCTACACCCCTAATGCCACCAAGACAATTCTTGTGGTCAATGGTTTTCATAGGGTATCATCGCCAGCCATCAGAAACACTGTCAACGAACAGGGATTCGACCTTGACGAAGACCCCGGAGTAACACATGGTCCGACACTCGGATGGGCTGGACGTCAGACCAACTTCGACCGCAAGCAGATGGGTATCGAAGGAGGCGGACTTGGTTATTGCGGCGACGAACTTGCCGGCCATCTGATTGCAGGCAATGACTTCGACTATGTAATGACTCACGCCAAAGCTATTATGACAGCAGGCAAATACAATTTGGTAAGCTGCTCGTCAGAGGCACTGGAGACAGCCAAGTCAAGTCTGTCACGCTATGCAATGATAGACCTCATCCTCGGCTTGGAGCGCGACGATGGTCACAGCCTTAATTACTACAAGACATTCACATCGACAATGCAGCATATACTGCAGGCATATACTATGAGGGGCGGAGCATTGATGGTGAGCGGTGCATATACTGGCAGCGACATGATGGCAGAAGCCGAGCAGCGCTTTCTGGCTAACGTCCTGAAGTGCCGATTTGCCGGCAAGAGTATGACTACAAGCAACATTGTGACAGGAATGGGCACTAACATGCAATATTGGAAACAACTGAACAGCAGCCACTATGCTGCCACTTCTTCAGATATACTACAGCCGGTAAAACCTGCTTACACCGCTATGCAGTATGCCGACGGACAAGATGCTGCCATCGCCTGCAAGGCTTCTGGTGCCCGACTGTTTATCATGGGATTCCCCTTTGAATGCATTCAAGGAGAGCAAAAGCAGGGGGCTATTATGCGCGGAATATTAAATTACCTTTTATATTAAATCCTTAAAACTATGTACAGAATTCAAACTAATTCCAGCGGTACAAGAAGTATCGAAATCAGCGAAGAACACCTTCAAACCATTGAAGACTACAAATTCTTCCGTGACCTTATTGACTCTAACGGCTACGTTGACGAGCAGGTGCTCGACAAGCTGAAGCTAAACATCCGTTCTATGCTTGAATCTGAGGCAGGCAAGGACAAGAGACTACTCGACCTGTGCCTCGATGTCATCTATCATCCAAACATGAAGGCATACGGACTGCAACAGCTTGTATTGCTCTACATCAATTGGAAGAGCAAAGGCAACGATAATCTTGGTATGACCTCACGGGCTTATCAAGGAACACCGTTCAATTAATGAAATCATGAATTAGGAACTTATGGTGGAATACAGACTGACGGATTTTTTGCCAACCACCAAGAAGGAAATGGAATTGCGCGGCTGGGAAGAGGTGGATGTTATCCTCTTCTCGGCTGACGCTTACGTTGACCATCCTTCGTTTGGAGCCGCAGTCATTGGACGCACTCTTGAGGCCGCTGGATACCGTGTGGCCATTGTGCCACAACCTGACTGGCACGGTGATTTCCGCGATTTCAAAAAACTGGGGCGTCCAAGGCTGTTCTTTGGCATAGCACCTGGTTGCATGGACTCGATGGTCAACAAATATACTGCCAATCGACGACTGCGGTCAGAGGATGCTTATTCACCTGATGGCCGTCACGACATGCGCCCTGAGTATCCCACCATCGTTTATTCAAGAATACTTCGCCAACTTTACCCTGATGTTCCCATCATCCTTGGCGGTATAGAGGCTTCACTGCGAAGACTTACTCATTACGACTATTGGCAAGACTCTTTGCGTCCCTGCATTCTATGTGATGCACAAGCCGACCTTATAATCTACGGTATGGGCGAAAAACCAATTCTCGAACTGGCCCGCCGTCTCTCACATGAGGTCCAGAAAGCAAATACGGCTAATGAGCCCCATCGTTCTGATGCCACTGTAGTTGTCGATTTCGTCGCCAACACCTGCCACGACATCCCTCAGACGGTTTATCTGTCATCAACCGTCACGCCACAGGATGGCGACATCATACTCCACAGCCATGAGGAATGCCTAAAAGACAAACGTTCGCAAGCAGAGAATTTCCGCCACATAGAAGAGCAGTCGAACATGATGCATGCCCATCGTATCATACAACAGGTAGGCAAGCAGTATGTTGTGGCCAATCCGCCCTACCCTCCTATGACAACAGAAGAGCTGGATGCCTCTTTTGATCTTCCATACACTCGCGTTCCTCATCCAAAATACAAAAACAAGCGTATTCCAGCCTACGAGATGATACGTCACTCCGTGAATATCCATCGTGGCTGCTTCGGAGGATGTGCTTTTTGCACAATATCTGCTCATCAAGGTAAATTCATCACATGCCGTTCGAAAGAGAGCATTCTAAGAGAGGTCAAGCAGGTTACTCAGATGAACGACTACAAGGGGTACTTGAGCGATTTGGGCGGACCTTCTGCCAATATGTACGGCATGCACGGACGCAATATCTCTATCTGTGAAAAGTGTAAACGTCCTAGTTGTATCCATCCGCAAATATGTCCGAATCTGGATACCGACCACTCGAAATTATTGGAGATATACCATGCTGTTGATGCGATGCCGGAAGTGAAGAAGAGCTTTATAGGCAGTGGTGTACGATACGACCTCCTGCTCTATCGCAGCAAAGACGAGACAGCAAACAAGGCAGCACGTGAATACACTCGTGAGCTCATCATGCGCCATGTCAGTGGCAGACTTAAAGTGGCTCCCGAGCACACCAGCGACAAAGTATTGCACCTAATGCGCAAGCCTTCCTTCCAACAGTTCTATGAGTTTAAACGCCAGTTTGACCGTATCAATAGAGAGGAAGGTCTGAAACAACAGATAATACCATATTTCATCTCAAGCCACCCTGGATGTACTGAAGCAGACATGGCCGAGCTGGCAGTTCTTACCAAGCGTCTCGACTTCCAGTTAGAACAGGTTCAGGATTTCACTCCTACGCCAATGACGGTGAGCACAGAAATGTGGTACACAGGATTCGACCCATACACTCTTGAACCTGTTAAGAGTGCCAAAAGTCAGAAAGAGAAACTTGCCCAGCGTCAGTTTTTCTTCTGGTATAAACCCGAGGAACGTCGCAACATAGAACAGAGTCTTCGACGCATTGGACGTACCGACCTCATACAAGAATTATGCCCCTATGCAAATCATAGAACAAGCCCTCGTGCCCAAGAATCCTCGAAAGAAAAGCGAGGACGGCATCGTCGTCACACCTGACTTTATTGCTGTAATCGACGGTAGTACTTCAAAGTCAGAATATATGCATAGCTTGCGATCCCCCATTCAAGCCATGCTTGCTCATTCATTCAGGTGTGAGAACGGACGTTATGCCATGCAGCTTGTCAGCCGATACATCAGTCGAATGCCCAAAACCACAACATGCGAGCAGTTTCTTAGAGGAGTGACGTCATATATCTTCAAGCACTATAGTAAGTCAATGCTGAAGAGGTTGTCTGAACATCCCGAAGATCGCATGACGTGCTCTGCTGTAGTCTATAGCCGTGTATCAAGAGAAATATGGATGGTGGGCGACTGTCATTGCCTGATAGGAGACAACTATTTCGATAATCCCAAGCCCTACGAAGCCGAACTGGCTGCCATGCGGGCAGAAGAAGTGAAACGGTTGCTTTCGGAAGGCAAAACCCAGGATGAACTGCTTCGCAACGATACTGCACGTCAGGTAATAATACCACGAATGCTACAAACCATGCAGCAACAGAACATAGGCTACAGCGTCATTGACGGATTCCACATTCCTCGTCAGCATGTACGCATACTACCTATCGACTTCAATCCCTGGGAAATAGTACTGGCATCCGACGGATATCCCTTTCTCTGCTCTACACTCGAAGAAAGCGAAAGCCGGCTTCGACAACAACGCGAAACCGACCCTCTGAATATTGGTCCTATGTTTCAGGCCACTAAAGCCTTCAATCCTGATTTCAACTCATTCGACGACCGGGCCTATATCCGATTCTCTGTCTGAGCAGAACACAAGGCCTGGACTATACGCTCTGCTGTGCGCCCATCCCATCTGTCGGGTAGAGAACTCTGCTTCCAATTACCAGACATTAACTGGTTCATAGCTTCACTTAACTTGCCTGCATCCTCACCCACAAGCACATTAGTGCCTACCTTTACTGTCTCGATATGTTCTGTGTAGCTGTTTAGCGTAATACACGGAACACCATTAAATGTGGCTTCCTCAGCAACATTACCCGAATCGGTAATAATGCCAAGAGCGTGAGAAGTAAGATAGCCGAATTCGAGGTACGACAGTGGGGATATGGTAATAAAACCTGGAGCAAGAGTCTCGACAGCCTCACGGGCTTTACCACGGACAGGAGCTATAACAGGTATGTTACCAGCTGTATCGCTTACGGCCTGAAGCATGCGCTGCAGATTGTCACGGTCAGCCAACAGAGCCTTTCGGTTAAGCGTGAAGACTATGTATTGACCATCGTCAATGCCATCAAGACACGAAGGACGTTGCCAGCGATTCTGCTGACTACGCAGAGAATCCATGAGAATGTTGCCTACCATGAATATTTTGTGCATCTCAGCACCCTCGCGAGTCACAATACTGCTGGAGCCTATTCCTGCAGTAAAAAGCATGTCGCTCAGACCATCAATAACCAGTCGGTTTATCTCCTTTGGCATACGAATATCGAACGAACGTGTACCTGCAACAAGATGAGCAAGTCTGAGACCGCGTTTCTTGGCAACAATTGCAGCAGCCATAGTGGATGCAAGGTCGTCAACAACCAATACAGTGTCTGTTTTGTGATTGTCGAGATAACTGTCGAAAGTAGCCATCACGCGACCCGTAAGTTCATTCAGATTCTCACAGTCAACGTCAAGGAATACGTGGGGATGAGGAATCTGAAGGTCGTCAAAGAGTGTTTGTTCCAGCGCGGGGTCATCCTCACGACCAGCATATACCAGCTTATAGCTGATACCTTCTGTGCGTTCTATGGCACGAATGATAGGAGCTACCTTGACAAAATTAGGCCTTGCTCCCGTAAAGATGCATACTTTCTGTTCCATGGGTGCAAAGATAATATTTCGACAGCAAACAACCAAATAGTTTAGCGGTTTTTATTTCTCAGAAACCATGAGTGGGTATAAAGGTGATACATCAGCAGACTGGCAATAGTCAGCACCATTGTTGTATATAGCAGAGTATCAATTTTCTTAAAGAACAGCCAATAGCCGATTCCCATACCAAGAGCAAGTCCGGTCTCCCACCCCAGGAAATAAGTGCTTTGTGAAGTACCTCGTTTGCAATGGCGACTAAGTTTTATGAAGAAAAGCAGAAAACGCGAACTGCATATTCCCAAGCCCAATCCTGCCAACACCGGTGCTACTGGAGAATCGAAATGAACTATCAGGACGAGCTGTGCTGCACCTAATAATATCAACCCTGAGATTACCTCGCTCTTTAACTCAGCATTGCGGAACACAAAGCGTTGAGCCAACAAAGCGAGGAAGAAGCCTACCATCACCAAAGCATAAAACAATATTGACACTGGCAACGACATAAGCAAGCCGAATACAATAGCCACGAGCAGCAGATTGGAAAACAGCACCATACCCTCTGGCAGTATAAACCGGTCGAGTGAAGCCTTATGAACATTATCCTCAGGTGCTCTGAATGGAAACGAAACCAATTTTATCAGAAGCATCGAAATAATAGCCATCGCTATCGAGACAAGGAATACACTGCCAAAATCATACAAGTCGTAGATTACCAATCCGACCAGAGGTCCTAACGACAATGCGAAGCGAGAAAACCATGCTGCACTATGATTGGCCTCTGTGCGCTGGTATGATTCACAGGTATCTATTATCAATGTCGATGACAGTACCATCTGTGCAAGGCCAAATGATGCTCCGAGCAGTAATCTTTGAAGCAATATAAGTCCGAGGTCGGCATACTCCAACTGCTTCTCATCAATATACCACAACAATGCCATACTGAGGGCCTGGGCAACAACAGCCCACATGTAAACCACGTTACGTCTGTATCGCTGTACAAGCCATGAACAATGCCAGCCTAACAAGTAAAGTCCAAGAGCAAAGGCGCCTATTGAGAGGCCTGTCTCCATAGGCGATAGTCCTTCTGTCTGCATCAACCACTGCGGCAAAACGGGAATCAGTATATATACTGACATCGTCAGCAGCAGGTTGGCCACCAGCAACATCCAAAAGTCACGGTGCCACAGTTTAATATGAACAGGAGTGTTCTGAGTATTCAAAATACGGAGTTCAAAGTTCAATACGATTCACTTTCATTGGGGAAGTCGCCCGACTTTACGTCAGACACATAGCGACCTACAGCATCAGTGATTATCGAATTCAAGTCGGCATAACGGCGCAGAAAGCGCGGCGAGAAGCCCTGTGTCATACCAAGCATGTCGGCATACACAAGAATTTGTCCGTCACAATTGTTACCAGCCCCGATACCGATAGTCGGGCATTTCACGGCTTTTGTGACCTCTGCTGCGAGATTGGCGGGAACCTTTTCAAGAGTTATTCCAAAGCAACCAGCCTTATCGAGTGCTATAGCATCCGACATCAGTTTCTCTGCTTCAGCCTCTTCTTTTGCACGAACGGCGTATGTACCAAACTTGTTGATACTCTGAGGAGTCAATCCAAGATGAGCCATCACAGGGATTCCAGCATCCAGAATACGTTTTACGGTATCAAGAATCTCAACGCCTCCTTCCATCTTCAGGGCATCGCATCCACTCTCCTTCATTATGCGTATGGCATTAGTAACGCCTTCGGCGGCATTCACCTGATACGATCCAAAAGGCATATCGCATACCACCAGTGCGCGCTGAACGGCACGGGCCACACTTTTGGCATGGTATATCATCTGGTCAACAGTAATGGGCAAGGTGGTCTGGTTGCCGGCCATAACATTTGATACCGAGTCACCTATCAATATTGCGTCAATACCTGCTTTGTCAACGATACCGGCAGTGGTAAAGTCATACGAGGTGAGCATTGAGATCTTCTCGCCCTTTTGCTTCATCTCAAGGAAGCGCTGGGTAGTTACTTTGCGATTGTCGCTTACTAAATATCCTGCCATTTCTTTTTTAATAAATAATATGTAATATCTACTTAATTAAATTAATCTCTGTGTAGTCGTTTACCACATAGTGGCACAATGGGCGTATGCTATCTGCTGAATTAGTGGTTGCCAACCCTACAACAGTCATTCCTGCTGCGCGTCCTGATTTCAGCCCATTGAAAGAATCCTCAAACACATAGCACTGAGTCGGCTCAACACCGAAACGTGATGCAGCAGTAAGATAACAGTCTGGGGCGGGTTTCGAAGCCGTAAAGTCTTCTGATGTAAGAATAGCATCAAAAAGTGACTTGAATTCAGGATGATGGTGATATACAGCTTCCATCTTCGGCCGGTTGGAACTGGTTACCACTGCAGTATAGATGCCTTTATTTCTGAGCATGGCTATAAAATCTTCGAAGCCTTTCACATAGTCGTAGGCCATGTGTTGTTCGAAGTCGTTCAGACGTGCAGTAATCAACTCACGCTTACATTCCAAAGGACCAGAGAACCATAAGGCGTAGATTTGAACCAACGTCTGACCTTTGATTTCGTGTTCCAATCCAGGAAGCTCAGGATGAAACTCGCGGCACTGTGCTCCCCAGAACACTGTGTATTGTGGCTCTGTGTCGAACACGACACCATCCAAGTCAAATAATGCAGCTTTCATTTCCATTTCAGCGTGCAAAGGTACGAATAAGCGAGCGAAAAACAAAAGAAAAGAAGAAATAATCCTAAAAGGTAGTGGTAATTCAACATTATTTTTATATTTTTGCACCATGAAAGCAGAAATCATATTGAAATATTTCCCTAAGTTGACAGAATTGCAACAGTTCCAATTTGATAAGCTTGATGAGCTTTACCGCGATTGGAATGCAAAGATTAACGTCATATCACGTAAGGACATTGACAACCTGTATGAGCACCATGTGCTGCACTCATTGGCTATTGCTCGCATGTTGAACTTCCGCCCTGGAACAAGCATTCTTGATTTCGGTACAGGCGGAGGATTTCCAGGCATTCCCCTGGCCATAATGTTTCCCGAATGCAAATTCAAGCTCATTGACGGCACGGGAAAAAAGATTAAAGTGGCACAAGAAATATGCCGGAGTCTTGAACTTAAGAACTGCCAGCCAGTCCATCTGCGTGGTGAAGAAGAAAAAGGTCACTACGACTTCGTGGTAAGTCGTGCAGTAATGCCACTGCCCGACCTTATGAAGATTGTAAGTAAAAACATTGCCAAGAAGCAGAACAATGCCCTCCCTAACGGAGTAATCTGTTTAAAAGGAGGTGACTTGCAGAGTGAGACCAGTCCCTTCCGTAATATCGTTGACATTATTCCCATAAGCCAATGGTTCGACGAAGAGTGGTTTGAAGGAAAATACTGCATCTACGTTCCTGCATAGCCCATCCTACCTTTTTATATATGGAGAAAGTAATATTAGGCATTGACCCTGGAACAAACATTATGGGATATGGAGTTATCAGGGTTGTCGACAATAAGGCCGAAATGGTTACTATGGGCGTTATTGACATGCGCAAGATAGAAGATGGATATCTTAAACTTGGACATATCTTTGAGCGTGTGACAGGCATAATAGATTCGTATCTTCCAGACGAGATGGCCATCGAGGCTCCGTTCTACGCCAAGAACGTCCAGACCACACTGAAACTGGGCAGGGCACAGGGAACGGCAATAGCAGCCGCAATTCATCATGGTGTTCCCATCCATGAATATGCACCGTTGAAGATAAAGATGGCGATAACGGGTAACGGCTCTGCGTCAAAGGAACAAGTGGCAGGAATGCTGCAGCGCTTGCTTAAATTCGACAAGGATGCTCTGACAAAATTCATGGATGCCACAGATGCTCTTGGTGCTGCCTACTGTCACTATATGCAGATGAACCGTCCGGAGAGCCAGGCACATTACAAGGGATGGAAAGACTTCGTAAATAAAAACCAGGCAAGGGTAAAGAAGTGACGTTGTCTCATCACCTTCGCCAGCAGAATTCTGATGCTGATTAGGAAAATTCTGATGGTCAGAATTCCAGAAATCAGCATCAGAATTTTTGTAATCAGCATCATCATTGGTGACGAGCCCGGAATAGTATTTCACAGAGCAAAACCCTTAGAATTGTCTATCAAGTTTTTGACCTACACCCGCGACACCCGCGACACCCAATGCGGGTGTTGTGGGTGTAGCGGGTGTAGGGTAATTTTCTGATTCACTATATATAGAAAGCCACAGCACCTGCTGCTTCTGGCGGTCGTGTGGTGACCCTCACCCTCCAGCAGACGTGTCAGCTGCTGTGCCTCAGCATTCATCTCATGATTCAGACGAGAGATATTCTCGGCATCTCCCGCCCAGCGCAGCATCAGGGGCAGCGGCGGACACAGCGGCCTGTCCTGCTTCTGCAGCCGGTTGACGCCCTCGAAGAGCACGCCCACCAGCGAGTGCCGGCTGGCATCCTCAAACAGCTGTTGCCACTCCTCGGCAGTATAGCGGGGAAAGACATCTCAACGAGCTATAAAGTTCGAAGGCAACGAAGAGGAATCTCGATGGGACACGAGTGGATAGAAATAAGGGAAAGTCTGTATGATTTGAAAGATTTCTCAACTGGAAGCGGGGAATATCGGAAGAAATGCGTAACTTTGCAGCAAAATGTTTGTATTATACTAATGGGTAAGGTAACTATAATAGCAGGAAGAAACGGAAGCGGCAAGTCGCAATATGTCGACAGGCTGCGCAAAAAACTCGCATCAGACCGTGTTAGGTATATTGCTTTCACTGACTCGTACGGCGTGAACGTTGATGGGCAATACTACCTGCAGCTGCGATGGAACCAACACGACATAGATCACGAAACACCACTTGCCGGCAAACTGCTTGAACGAGCCTTTCTGCTTGCAGGAGCTGACACGCCAGAGCGTCGCAAGATGCAGCAACAGCTCTACGACTTGTTCCATATTGGCCCACTCACCGACAAATACGTGATTGCTCTATCGAGCGGTGAATTGCGCAAGTTCCAGTTGACAAAGACTTTATTTGCCAACCCTACAACACTCATTATTGACAACCCATTTATAGGACTTGACGCTGAAACTCGCCAACAGCTCAGCAGTCTGATAAAGACGTTGGCAGATGAGCGTAACATGGAGGTTATTCTTGTTATCTCTAAGACCGATGTCATACCTTGTGATGCGACAGAAATCATTGAAATAGCAGATGGTCAGGAACTGCCGCCTTGCAGCATGGCAGAATATCAAAGCAGACAACAACCCGTACCAGTCTGCATTCTGCCGCAAACATTTAAAGAAGACATACTGTCGCTGCCATCAAGCGACAACGGATATGCCTGCCATCATGTGGTAGAAATGAAAAATGTGAATATCCGTTATGGCGAGCGTGTCATACTCGACAATGTCAACTGGACGGTATGCAATGGCGAACGCTGGGCACTGTCAGGACAAAATGGCAGTGGCAAGTCAACATTATTATCTTTAGTATGTGCCGACAATCCCCAAAGCTACGCCTGCGACATCACTCTGTTTGACAGGCCAAGAGGCTCTGGTGAAAGCATCTGGGATATTAAACGCCATATAGGTTACGTATCGCCAGAGATGCACCGTTCATACAAAAGGAATCTGCCAGCAATAAGGATAGTAGCCAGCGGACTGATGGACTCCATCGGCCTGTATGCTGTGCCCTATAAGCGCGACTATGAAAAATGTCGATGGTGGCTTAATATCTTCGGTGTCGGAGATTTGGCAGAGCGCCCCTTTCTGCAACTCTCGAGTGGCGAACAGCGACTTGTATTGTTGGCACGTGCATTTGTAAAAGACCCACAACTGCTCATCCTCGACGAGCCACTCCATGGGCTCGACCAGTGGAATCGCCGACGCGTAAAAGATATCATTGAGACATTTTGTCAGCGTAGCAATAAGACTATGATAATGGTGACACACTACCAGGAAGAACTGCCTGACTGCATAACCAACTCGCTGACACTAGAAAGACATATCTAATATAGTTTGGCACGATATTTGTAAGATTACAAGTGTATGACAAGTCAATTTTCACCCAAGGTATCCGAAATACTTGCCTTTTCCAGGGAGGAAGCAGCACGGCTGGCCAGCCGAAGTGTTGCCCCTGAGCATTTGTTGCTTGGACTTCTGCGCCTGAAAGACAGTCCGGTGATTTCTGTGTTCGACCGCTTGGACATTAATCTTAATTCCTTAAAGTCAGAACTTGAGTATCGCGTAAGGGAAGACGAAATCGGACAACCTATCTACACTCAGCAGTTGGTACTTAACGAGCAAGCAAGCAATATCCTGAAACTTGCTGTACTTGAAGCACGCTTACAACATACCACACGAGTGGAGGAACAGCATCTGCTGTTGGCAATACTCCACGATTCTGCTGACAACGGGGCTAAACAAGTATTAGAAATGAACAACATGAACTACGAAGACGTACTTACTCTACTGTCTGTTAAAGACGGTATAGGATTGCCCGATGAGGACTACGAAGAAGAAAGCAGTGAATCCACCGCTTCTGAAGGTTCTTCATCGAGCAGGAACTCAACCACAAAAACCCAACAGAAACAGACGAAGTCAAAGACTCCGGTACTTGACAATTTCAGCACAGACCTCACACAACAGGCTGCCGAAGGAAAACTCGATCCCTGCGTTGGACGTGAAGACGAAATACAACGTGTGATCGAGATTCTGGGCCGCCGCAAAAAGAACAATCCCATTCTTATTGGTGAACCAGGTGTAGGTAAAAGTGCCATCGTTGAAGGTCTGGCCCAGATGATAGTCGGGCACCACTGTTCTCCGATGCTGTTTAACAGACGTCTGGTTACTCTCGACATGACTGGTGTTGTTGCTGGAACGAAGTATCGTGGCCAGTTTGAAGAGCGCATGAAGATGCTGGTAAAGGAACTGGAACAAAACCCCGACATCATTATCTTCATCGACGAAATACATACGATGATAGGTGCTGGCTCTACGCCAGGCTCAATGGATGCTGCCAACATTCTGAAGCCCGCATTGGCTCGTGGTACGATACAGTGCATCGGAGCAACCACACTAGATGAATACCGCAACTCTATTGAGAAGGACGGTGCTTTGGAACGCCGTTTCCAGAAAGTCCAGGTTGAGCCTACCAGCGATGAAGAGACACTACAGATTTTGAAGAATGTCAGAGACAGATACGAAAGTCATCATCACGTAACCTATACTGACGAGGCATTAGAAGCCTGTGTCAAACTGACAGCCCGATACGTGACAGACCGCTTCATGCCAGATAAAGCTATCGACGCTCTCGATGAGACTGGCTCACGCGTTCATCTCCAGAACTCTAATATTCCGCCTGAAATTACCGAAATGGAGAAACAAATCAGGCAAGTGAAAGAGAAGAAACAACAGGCCGTTGGCAATCAGAACTTTGAATTGGCAGCAAGCTACCGTGACCGTGAAACAATTCTGAACCGCGAGTTGCAAGAATTGAACAGGAAGTGGCTTGAAGGCGAGGTTGACGAGCGGCAGACTGTTACCGCCGAAAACGTAGCTGATGTCGTAGCCATGATGACAGGAATACCCGTACAACGCATGGCTCAAGAAGAAGGAATACGCCTGAAGGGAATGGCTAAAGAACTAAAATCACAGGTCATTGCACAGGATAAAGCCATCGACAAGATGGTTCGCGCCATACAGCGTAACCGCGTTGGTCTGAAAGAGCCCAACCATCCCATCGGAGCATTTATGTTCCTTGGCCCTACTGGTGTAGGAAAGACATATCTCGCAAAGAAACTTGCTGAATTTATGTTCGGCTCGCCTGATGCACTCATCCGAATCGACATGAGTGAATACACAGAGTCTTTCAACGTCAGCCGTCTCATTGGAGCCCCTCCAGGATATGTAGGATATGAAGAGGGCGGACAGCTCACTGAGCGTGTACGCCGCCATCCCTACTCTATTGTCCTGCTCGATGAAATCGAAAAGGCTCATGGAAATGTCTTCAATCTGTTGCTTCAGGTACTTGATGAGGGAAGACTGACAGATGGTAATGGTCGCTTTGTGGATTTCCGCAACACCGTTATCATTATGACCTCGAATGCTGGTACAAGACAGCTGAAAGAGTTTGGGCGTGGTGTTGGATTCAATACTTCATCATCGTCGCTCGCCCTCAACGAACAGGATAAGGAACATGCCCGCCAGATAGTACAAAAGGCACTTTCGAAACAGTTCTCACCTGAGTTCTTGAATCGTCTTGACGAGATTATCACATTCGACCAATTAGACATTGAGGCTATTAAACTCATTATCGACGTAGAATTGAAGGGACTCTTCAAGCGAATAAGCGACCTTGGATTTACAGTCCAACTAAGCGACAAGGCCAAGCATTTTGTTGCCGAGAAAGGCTATGATGTGCAATTTGGCGCACGCCCATTAAAGCGAGCCATACAGTCATATATTGAAGACGGCATATCAGAACTTATTGTGAACGGAGATTTGTCTGAAGGAGCCGTTATAAACATTGATAAAGAAGACGGTAAGGAAGAACTTACTTTCAACCAAGTAGAGAAATAACAAATAATAAATAAAACAAGTGATATGAAAAAAGCAAAGAAAGCACTCGCAGCATCTATAATGTTTGCTTTGACAGGAATAATATTATCCTCCTGTAACGCAGGCACACTCTCAAACGTACTCAGCACTATAGGTAGCGGTGGAACCGTTGCCAACGTCTTCAGCAGTGTGATAGGTATGGACAAGCTCACACAGCAAGGATTAGTAGGCAGCTGGTCGTATAAGGGTCCAGGCTGCGCTTTCACCAGCGAGAACCTTCTGGCAAAGGCTGGTGGTGAAGTAGCTGCCACGAAGATAGAACAGGAGATGGAGCCATATTTCAAAACCGTTGGAATTTCATCCAGCAACACTCACATCACATTCAATACCGATATGACATACTCTGCTACTATCGCAGGCAGGTCGTTCAGCGGACAGTACACATTCGATGAGGCAAGCGCAAAGGTTACTCTCAAGAGTCTGCTTTTCAACATAAACTGCTATGCCAAGCGCGAATATGGCGGTATATCGCTGCTCTTTGAGTCGAAGAAACTTCTCACGGTACTTCAGACTATGGCTACACTGAGCGGCAATTCCACCTATCAGAAAGTGGGTGAGCTAAGCAAGAACTACGATGGCATACGCCTCGGATTCGACTTGCAGAGATAGCATCTTTGGTGACATTCCTATTAGAAATCACCCGACGCTTCAACTAATCGGAAAGACGAAGCACAGCGAGAAATACAGTTGTGCCACCAATACATAGAAGAGCAGCAGTGATGCTGCTTTTCTTATGCCGTATAATAATGCTTCATAGACATCGCCTAATGAGGTGAAACGCCCAGACACTGTTCCACAGATTATTGCTGCCGCCATTACTCCAAAACTCACTACTGGTACCAGACTTGCCGAAAACGGTGATGGCCATAAAGAACCGCTTGCCGACAACAGTATGGCATGAGGCATCATTGTAAGCATAATGATAATGCCGGAATATAGCAGCAAGAAAACGAGTGCGAATAACCTTGCACGGTTTATCCTGTAACTGTTTGCCCTCAAGTCAACTCCCTTTGCTATACACCCGTATGCCATTGCCAAAAGTAACAGCCATACCAGCAACGGTGAGGCCATTATATCGACGAAGTGTCCGAGAAACCAGCGAATACCCTCGCTTGAGAGCATGGAGCGGACACTACCTGTAGGACTGGCAGCACTCATAATCCACGACACCAACGTGAGTAGCACTTCTGCAACGAACAGAAGTAAGGCAACTGTGGGCAAATAGCGTTTCATATCACATATTACGAATGATAACCGAATTGTTTATTCAGAGTCGGGCATCAGATTGTCAACATCTAAGATGCGAAGCTCAAGGGCTCTTACAACCAGACGTGTAGCATTGACGCTCTCGCCTCCAGGGAACAGTTTCTTAACGAGTTCGTTCTGTCTCTTCTCCAGACTCTTGACACCAAAAGGCATACCGCGCAGTCCAGTAATCTGCTCTTTGGTATATCCCAATGCGAGATGGCGGAGGAAACGCTCATCGTACTCATCAATTTCATAATCAATGAGAGCCTCCTGGCGTGCAAGTTGTGACGACACGGCATTCTTGAAGCGCTCAACAATTTTCTTCATGATAGGCTCGTTGAACACCAATTGCTTACCCTCCATCACAGCACGAACATCGGCACGTGTCAACAGTTCTCCGCTCTTGAGAATAATGCCGTCAGCTCCAGCATCCAGCACGTCAACCCATAGTTTCTCATTTAGTATTTCTCCAGTAAAGATAAGTATCTTAACTGCCGGATACATCTCCTTAGCCTGTCGGCAGATTTCCACTCCGACAGTGGTTGATCCGCCCAAGCCCAAATCAAGCAGTACGAGGTCGGGTTGCTGTTGTTTAATAAGGCGCCAAAAGGCTGCTTCATTATCGGCAGTACCGATTATTTCTGCTTCAGGTATCTCGTGACGTACAATACCTTCAGTGCCTTTGAGTTCAAGGGGCACATCCTCGACGATAATAAGTTTAAAGTTGTCCATTGTATCTTGGTAATATGATTTGAATGTTATTATTATCAGCCATTATTCCGCAACCTCTACGGTGTGTGGCTTCTCCGTGGTCTCGCAATATCTGACGACATAGCATGAAGTCTATTTCCGAAAGACTACTCTCTCGCTGAATATTAAACGTAACATACTGCAACTTAGATTCTGTCTTTACGTCTTTAGGCTTGAGTATGTCGAAAAGATAACGTATCATGGTCTCATCGGCCATGATTGTCTCTCCATAGCATTCTGTCTTGCGTATGTGCTGCTTAACCTGTTCCACTTGTTTCATTGCCTGTTCGCTCAATATTCCGTATATCTCGCGATAGTAACGAGTCACCTCGTCTAATGCTTTCACATCGCCTGTATCAACGAGTTGTCTGATGCGCGAGGGATAATACATCGTCTCATGCTTGAGAGTTGACAGGCAATTGTCAAGGACGGCATTTGCTACATGAAGCTTATTGTCTTCGAGTTCCATGCGGCGCAGTTCATCGTCGAGCATCTCTATATTGTCCAGTTGCACTCGTTCCCTCCGTTGTCGATTGTTCAGTCGCTGCCGGTAATAGAGCATATAATATGCCGGAACAATACACAGTAGGATGACAACGAGCAGAATCACTGCAATACGCTTGTTTGTCTGTGACTGCTGCATAGTACGACAATAGTCGCCTAATGTATTGTCTGCCGATATTTCCTTGAAGAGTTGGGTATATATCTTGTTATTATATGCATACAACTTCCATTCGTGAAGTGCGAGAGATGCAACAGCACTTTCGTTGCGTATATCAAGGATTATCTGATAGTTCACGTCAACATTATCGTGATACCATTGTATCTCTGGTGGAGTCTGTGATGTATCGCCATCACGAAGCATCAGCAATTTCCCCTTTGGATTCTTGCTCAAATAACATTGATTAAGGTACTTACGGCAAGAGTCTGCAAACTGTAACGTGCGCTCGTAGGTACCATTAATATTACAGAAATAGGCAGAGTCGGCAAAGATATGCGCCTTGCTCATATAGTCGTTAGTCTGCATCGGAGCAGAATAGAGCGTAGTAGCATTCAGCTGACATGTGAGAACAGCGACAAGCAATATGATGCGCCTGATACCCTTTGGCAGTCGGAAGAAGAATCGCGAACCCTTGCCGTGCTCACTTTCAGCACCTATATGGCAGACGCTGAACAGCTGACTCATTTTGCGGTATTTCTCGATGATACCCTTGCAGTTCATCAGTCCGAAACCATGACCGGCAACTATCTTGTGCTCGAATATGTTTTTCAATTCATCTTCGCTCATGCCGCGCCCTGTATCAGCAACCGACACTTCTACGTAGCTGTCGGCCTCCCTTGCCGATATCTCCACACTGCCTCCTGCATCAGTAAACTTACGTGCATTATCTGCCAAGGTATTGAGCATAAACAGCGTCAGCACACGGTCGGCTTTGACTACAGCATCAGTTGGTTCTACATTGAGGGTAACCTTATTCATTGCGAAAGCCGCCCTACTCCGCCCTACTATATCGAACAGCGGTTGCAAGGGGAAACTTTCGATATGTAGCCGCAGTTCACCTTGCCGCATTTGTATCCATTTAGTAAGCAGTTCGTTTTGTTCGTTAATCTTGTCTGTCAACTCACGGATATACTCCATCTCTTCTTCAGGCATTTTTGCCGTCTGGCTATCCGTGTCACTGCCAAGAACTTTATTTGCCGGATTCTCAAGGCGCCCAATGGCATATAGGATTCTGTCGATGAGTGGAGTCACACTGTTTACCAGAGAGACCTTAGCACGCTGTTCCAGATGCAGGCGCTCAGAATTCTCAACGCTGCGCATCTTCATCTTCAGTTCATCCGACTTTTGCTCCAAGACTTCGTCAAGCAGGTTGTTCTCCTTCTGCTTGCGGTTAAGCCAGTTGAACAACCACAGCAGGAAGACCAGAAGAACGATGGCACTCACCACTGCCAATATCATCCAGTTCAGCTGTCTCACAGCCTTGAAAAGAATACCAGCACGAGCCTCCAGTTCACGGTCTTGTCGGGTCTGTTCTTGCAGGTCGATATATATATTCCGGTTATAGTCGCTGTTTTGCTTATCATTGACGGCAGAATATGCTACGCTAAGTTGTTCGCGGATGCTGGCTACCAGATCCGGGGCCTGATTGATAAGGGTGTCTGACGATAGTGCCAATTCCAGACATTCAAGTGCCATGTGGTCATCACCCTGTGCATGATAGCAAGAAGCCATCGAGCGAAAAGCACCTGCAATCTGATACACGTCACCATAATCATGGAAAAGTTGAAGTGCTTCTTCTGCCAGTGAGATATCGGAAGTATGCTCGGCCAAGGCTTCTTTTGCCTGAGCCTCAAAATATGGATAATCAAAACGTATTGAGATATTCTGACAGCGTGTAAGGAAGTCCATCTCCTCGTCAAAAATCTCTTCTGTCGTGCCACTAGTGATAATGCCGCCAGCACCTACATTATATAGATAGTTGAGATATTGTGCCGTATCATGGCGTATTTCATCGAGATTCAGCGATTGCAGTGCTTCGGCCGACTGACGCTCCAATCCCACATAATAGTAATAAGCCGAGTTGACGATAGCCAGTTCTGATTCAGCATAAGCCAATCGGCGTTGTAGCCTCTCTGATAGAATATCCCTTTCCTCGTTGATGCGCTTCAGATGAGTGGTGGCTCGCTCGCGGTGCTCATAAAACTCACGATTACTTGATCGTCGCTGACATAGGCGCATCCGTTGTACTTCTGCAACGAGGAGTTCTACTTGGTTGTTTGTCAGCGAGATAGCGTTGTCAAGCAGACTGTCGGCCTGCTGATAATTCATTCGTGCTATTGATACAAATGCCAGATTATTATATGCCTCAGCCTTTCCGTCGGCGTAGCTGCCAGATTGTTTCAGTGCCTCACGGGCATAATATTCTGTTGAATCAATATTCCGATAATGAAAGGCATACGATTGAGAATTCAGCCTGTCCACCGTATGCCTGTCAGAAGACGAACACGCCGAAAAGAGCAAAAGGCCCAATATGGCCAAGAGCCATACTGAGCCTTTTATTAGAAGATTATTATGCGCGAGCCTTAGCAACGTACCCCAGTGCCTCCTTGCACTTGTCGGTCACATACTGCCAGTCGCCGGCCTTTACCTTGTCGCTTGGGAACAGCTTTGAGCCCATGCCTACGCAGAACACACCAGCCTTGAACCACTTAGTCAGGTTCTCCTCCTCAGGAGCAACACCGCCAGTCACCATGATCTTCGACCAAGGCATAGGAGCCATCAGTCCCTTGATGAGGTTCGGACCTACAACATCGCCGGGGAATACCTTAGTGAAGTCGCAGCCTACCTCCTGAGCCTTGCCAATCTCAGATGGTGTGAGGCAACCCGGGCAGTATGTCACGCAACGGCGGTTGCAGACAACAGCGATGTCGGGGTTGAACAGCGGTCCAACGACGAAGTTGGCACCCAACTGGATGTAGAGAGCGGCAGTGGGAGCATCGACGACGCTGCCGATACCGAGAGCCAGCTCAGGACACTCCTTGTTAACCCACTTTGACAACTCGCCGAACACCTCGTGAGCGAAGTCGCCGCGATTGGTGAACTCGAAGGCGCGAACACCACCCTCGTAGCAGGCCTTAATAACGTTCTTGCAAACTTCAACGTCCTTGTTGTAGAAGACAGGAACCATAGGTGCCTCGGCAATTTTTGCCATCACCTGAAACTTATCAAACTTTGCCATAATTATCCTTTATATTCGCGTTTGAAATAATAAGTACCACACTCAACAGCAACGAGCTCCCAGCCTTCAAAGCCTAACTCATTCAACTTCTTCTCGACACCAACAAGGCGTGTCACTACTTTATATTCAAACTGCTTCATAATTATCTTTTTTTGCTTTTTATCTCTGTACGCGTCCGTTAGCATTACCACCAGCCAGACTCTCTACCTCGTCAACACCTACCAGGTTGAAGTCACCATTGATAGTGTGCTTCAGTGCACTGGCTGCCACAGCAAATTCAAGAGCCTCGCCCTGAGTTGGCTTTGTCAGCAGACCATGGATAAGACCACCAGAGAAAGAGTCGCCACCACCAACTCGGTCAATGATGGGGTTAATCTCATAACGCTTTGACTGGTAGAACTCCTTGCCGTCATAGATCAGGGCCTTCCAACCGTTAAATGTTGCAGAGAATGATTCACGGAGAGTAGAAACAACATACTTGAATCCAAATTCCTCGCGCATCTGCTTGAAGATACCCTCGTATCCGGCAGCATCAGTCTGACCGCCTTCTACGTCAGCGTCGGGCTTGAAGCCCAGGCAGAGCTCAGCATCCTCTTCGTTACCAATGCAGACATCAACGTACTGCATCAAGGGGCGCATGATGCTGATAGCCTTCTCAGAAGTCCACAGCTTCTTGCGGAAGTTCAGGTCAACAGAGACAGTTACACCGTGACGCTTAGCAGCCTCACAAGCGAGCTTGGTGAGCTCAGCAGCCTTGTCGCTGATAGCAGGAGTGATGCCCGACCAGTGGAACCAGGCAGCACCTTCCATGATAGCATCGAAGTCGAAATCGCTGGGATCGGCCTCGGCGATAGAAGAGTGAGCACGGTCGTAAATAACTTTTGAAGGACGCATTGAAGCACCCGTCTCAGCATAGTAAAGGCCTACACGATCACCACCACGGGCAATAAAGCGTGTATCGACACCATATCGGCGCAGTGCATTGACGGCAATCTGTCCGATTTCATGCTTAGGCAGTTTGCTTACAAAGTAAGCCTCATGACCATAGTTGGCCACGCTGACAGCCACGTTAGCCTCACCACCACCTGGGATGATGCGGAATGATTCACTCTGGATGAAACGGTCATTACCGTTGGGAGACAGGCGGAGCATAATCTCGCCCAATGTTACGATTTTTGCCATTTGTTTTAGTATTACATTTATAAAATGTGTGATTTTGTGGGCACAAAGATAGTTATAAAAATCCAATCAGCAAAGAAAACGGGAAAAACTTTTTCAATTTTCCCCGTAAACGTTTTAACTGATTACTCCTCTTCTGGTGTAATAAGCTTATATCCCTTGCCGTGAATGTTGATAATTTCAATCTGCGGATCGTCCTTCAGATGCTTGCGCAGCTTGGTGATATACACATCCATTGAGCGTGCATTGAAGTAGTTGTCGTCAATCCAGATAGTTTTCAGCGCAAAGTCACGCTGCAGTATCTCGTTGGCATGAGAGCAGAGCAGTGCCAGCAGTTCGTTCTCCTTGGTGGTGAGCTTGGTCTGCTTGTCATTGATGCTCAACAGCTGCTTCTGTGTGTCGAAGGTAAAGTTACCAATATGATATACAGTGCTTTCGCGGTTTTTCTTACCACGCACACGGCGCAGTATAGCCTCTACGCGGAACACGAGTTCTTCCATTGAGAAAGGCTTGGTGATATAGTCGTCGGCACCAATTTTGAAACCTTCCAGGATATCCTCCTTGAGCGTCTTTGCGGTGAGGAAGATGATGGGTATGTCAGGATTAGCCTGACGGATTTCCTGTGCCAGTGTAAATCCGTCCTTCTTGGGCATCATTACATCGAGCACGCAGATGTCGAACTTGGTTTTGAGGAAAGCCTTATAGCCGGCCTCGCCATCGGGACAGAGTTCTGCCATGTAGCCTTTAGCGGCCAGATACTCACGCAGCAGCATTCCCAGGTTTTCGTCGTCTTCGCAAAGAAGAATCTTCAGTTTCTCGTCCATAATAATCTGTTATTTAAAATGTTAATAATTATTGTTCTTGCAATACGGGTAGCGATATTGTAAACTTGGTACCCTTGCCTAATTCACTTTCTGCTTTTATGTCGCCTTGGTGCAAGTCTATCACTTTCTTCACATAAGCCAGTCCCAGTCCGAAGCCCTTGACATCATGCTTGTTTCCGGTATGCACGCGATAGAACTTGTCGAAGATTTTCTTCAGGTTCTCTTTCTTTATACCCTGTCCTGTATCACGAATACTCAGACACAAGTGGTTGTGATCGTTCCATGTACGTATATATATATCAATAGGTTCGTCGGGTTTGCGATACTTCACTGCATTATCCATCAGATTGGTAATGGCATTTTGGAAATGCACCTCATCAACGTAGATGGCAGAGTCAACAGCTTCTATCTCTGTGTATATCTTGCCTCCGGTATGTTCAACACGCAGGCTGAACGTCTGTGCTATCTGCTCCACCATTTCGTTGAGGTCGAGATCTTTCTTCTTGAATACTATGCTCTTCTTGTCGAACATCGACATCTGCAGCACCTTTTCCACAAGGAATCTCAGTCGTTTAGACTCATCGCTGATTACTGCTCCGAGATGACGAGTCATTTGTTCTGTCTTGGGCACACTGTCGTCGTTCATCATCTGTGCTGCCAGCGATATCGATGCTATAGGAGTCTTCAGCTCGTGAGTCATATTGTTGATGAAGTCGTTCTTTATCTCAGAGTAGCGTTTCTGGCGGAAAATCACGATGATGGTGAACAGGAACGTGATGAGCAGAACTATTGTGAATATGATGCTTGGTATCATGAAACGCACTGACGAGAAGATGTAGCTGCTCATTTCTGGGAAATGAATCCTCACAATACCCATCTTCGACTGAGGGTCGTTGTGGAACAACACCTGAGAGTAAGTGAATTCCTTGCCTTTCTCCTCGTAGTCTGGACAACGGTAAACCTCACGTCCATCTGTGGTAGATACGGTAAAGTGGTATGGAATGTTGATGCCGTTGTTCTGCAGCTCGTTGCGGATGTCGTTGTCGAGCATACGGAAGTTCACGCGCTCCTTCAGGGGCTTGTCGCTGGCTGTATATAGAATATTGTAAACAACCTCATCAAGCAGTGCTTTCTGATATACATAGCGGTTGCGTACTATCTCCTGCATTGATTTTGCAGCTTCCGACAGCGAGTTCTTGTCTTTCCTCAGAATCATGGCTTTGGGCACGCTGGCAGGTTTCATCTCAAACGTCTTGAGCTGGAACGATGAGTAAACAGTGCCATCGTCGGCAGCCACTGCAAACTGATGTGAGTGCTTGATAGTGCCATCCAGTCCGTCGATCATCACAGAGTCTTGCTTATAAGCTCTGCGCTCGGTATCCTGGACGTCTTTCTCAAGATATCGCTGGGTTTCGTTCATGTCAAGATTGCGGGAAGCTTGATAAAGTGCACGGTTGACACTTTCATCAAACTGCTCCTTCTTCATCTTCACCATCTCTTCCACGTATGAGAACTGCAGGAAGAGCAGTGCAAGGAACGAGAATCCCATTATGATGGCTATAATCCAAATCGTTGACTTTTTCATGCTGCAAAGATACTACAAAATTATCTTAGCCAGCCCTGTTTTAGTTAATTATTTCCGTTAATTTTAACGTCTTTAACACATTTACTTGCTTTTGATTGTAAATAACCACCCTTTACATCAACAAGCAGCAACAAAAGGAGGCATACCGACGATAATGCCAATATGCCTCCACTCAGTTAGTATCAGATTTGTCTTACAGATTCAGTGTCTTCTTGATAGCCTCAATCTTCGCCTCGGCATCCTTGCAGCAGCGCTCATAGCAGTCTGCGCCCTTGAACGAAGCGTCCTTAACCTCTGTGTAGAACTTAATCTTCGGCTCTGTACCCGAGGGACGAACACTTACCTTAGTGCCATCCTCGCAGAACCACTGCAGCACGTTAGAGGTTGCCGGCATATCAATCTTCTCAACACTTCCATCGGCCTTCTTGGCTTCCAGTGTCTGGAAGTCTTTCCACAGGCATATCTTCGAGCCGCCCAGATCCGTGGGAGGATTGTTGCGGAAGTTGGTCATCATCTGCTTAATCTCATCGGCACCAGTCTTACCCGGACGAACCACATTGATGGTCACCTCCTTAGAGAAGCCATATTCCTTATATATATTCATAAGGAGGTCGTACAGAGTCATGCCATTGTCGCGAGCCCATGCAGCAATCTCGCAAATCAAGCAGATAGATGCGGGTGAGTCCTTATCCCTTACTTTGTCGTAAGGCAGGAATCCGAACGACTCCTCGCCGCCGCCGATGTACTTCTTCTTGCCCTCATTGACGCGAATCTCGTTGGCAATCCACTTGAAGCCTGTGTAGCAGTCCATGTACTCCACCTGATTCTTCTTGGCAATCTCGGCGATAACCTCGGTAGTAACGATGGTCTTTACGAGGAACTCGTTGCCCTTCAGCTGGCCGAGCTTCTTCTTGTTGGCAATGATATACCATGAGAACATCATGCAAGTCTGGTTACCATTCAATATCTCCCACTCGCCCTTGGCATTACGGCAGACAATGGCCAGACGGTCGGCATCGGGGTCGGAGGCAATCACAAGGTCGGCATTCAGCTTAGTACCCAGTTTCATACCCAGCGTCATAGCCTCGGCATTCTCGGGATTCGGGCTGACAACCGTCGGGAAATTACCGTCGATAACCATCTGCTCTGGCACTACGTGAATATTCTGGAATCCCCAAGAGCGCAAAGCCATCGGGATGATTACGCGGCCAGTACCGTGCATCGGAGAATAAACGATGTTGAGGTCTTTCTGGCGCAGGATGACATCCTGGTCGACCATAGCCTCTTTGACAGCCTGGATGTAGTCCCAGTCCATCTCACCGCCAATGGGGATGATGAGGTCCTTGTTACCCTCAAACTTCACATCGTCAATCTTCACTTTGTTCACCTCGTCGATGATGCCTTTGTCGTGCGGAGCCAGCACCTGAGCACCATCATCCCAGTATGCCTTGTAGCCATTATACTCACGGGGATTGTGAGAAGCAGTGACATTCACACCGGCCTGACAGCCCAGCTGACGGATGGCAAACGAAATCTCAGGAGTAGGACGCAGGCTCTCAAAGAGATAGACCTTGATGCCATTGGCAGAGAAGATATCGGCTACCGACTCGGCAAACATGCGACCGTTATTGCGGCAGTCATGACCAACGACTACAGAGCACTGCTTGCCGGGGAAGGCCTTCAGTATATAGTTGGCAAAGCCCTGTGTGGCCATACCGACAATGTACTTGTTCATTCGGTTTGTGCCAGCACCCATGATGCCGCGCAGACCACCTGTACCGAATTCCAGATCCTGATAGAAAGCATCGATTAACGCAGACTTGTCAGCATCATCCAACATAGCCTGTACTTCCTTGCGTGTCTCCTCGTCAAAGGCCGGAGATAGCCATTCTTTTGCACGTGCTTCGCACTGAGCAATGAGTTGAGCGTTATTTTCCATAATTTAAAAGATAAGTTTTAGACTTAGTTTCTTCAATATTGCAAAGATAACAATTTTTTTCCTAATAATAGCCTCTGTGCTACATTTTTTCATTTTTTTAATAAACAGCGGGCTACAATGGCACCGCTGATATTGTGCCAGACGCTGAAGATGGCACCAGGGATAGTGGCCATTGGATAGGCGGCAAAGTGAAGAGTGGCGAGACTTGATGCGAGGCCGCTGTTCTGCATTCCCACCTCAATACAGATAGCCTTTCGCTTTGCTTCAGGCAGCTTCATAATCCTACCCAACAGATAGCCCAGCGACAATCCGCAGACATTGTGGAGCACAACAACCAGGATGATGACAAATCCACCCATGAGCAATTTCTGGGCATTAGCCGAGATGATTATCATCACTATCGCGCATATTGCCAGCGACGACAAAGCAGGCAGGTATGCCATGGCTTTCTCTGAGAGCCTCGGCCAGAACCACTTCACTATCAGGCCTGCCACAATAGGAAGGATGACAACCCAAAGAATACTCAGCAGCATTCCTGCCACATCCACATCCACAGACTTGCCTTCCAAGAGCAACACAAGCAAAGGAGTCAGCACGGGAGCCAGCAGCGTTGAGGTGGCAGTCATTCCCACACTAAGCGCCAGGTCGCCCTTTGCCAGATAGGTAATCACATTTGATGCTGTGCCTCCAGGACAGCACCCCACGAGCACCACGCCAACAGCCAGGGCGTCATCAAGCGCAAAGAGCCGAGCCAAGGCATAAGCCAGCAATGGCATTATAGTAAACTGGGCCGCACATCCAATCATAATATCCCGTGGCCGACTGAATACTATCTTGAAATCATCAACCTTGAGCGCCATACCCATACCAAACATGATAACACCCAGCAAGGGATTTATCACCGTAGGTTTTATGCCGCTCAGTGCACTCGGCGCAACCAATGCAACAACAGCACCGGCAAGCACCAATACACCCATGTATTCTGATATGTAATGACAGATCGTTTTTACCATATTCTTTCTTTTTTATTTTAGCGTATGCAAAGGTAGCACTTTTAATCTAAAGCGCAAAATTTATTCGATGAATTTGAGTCTGTTTTATCATCGTTGAGCCGTAATTGCGCGGCATCTAATCCGTAATTATCGGTCTTCGGGTATTACGTTTCGGTGATGGTGGTCAGGATTTGAGCACACAGCTATGACAGCTATGAAAAATTACAGATGACGATGACAAATGACAAATGACAGATGACAGTTTTTTAAAATCGGCATCGCGGGTAAAGGTAGTATTATGTATATTAGAATATATATATAATACTAACTCTCTTTCTCTCTCTCAAATTCAAAAAACTGTCATTTGTCATCTGTCATCAAAACGAGCTTTCAAACTTGTCATAGATGTAAATATAAAATCAACGACTTACACCTTATCTGCTACAATAAATTTCGTAACCAAATGGCAGCATTCTCTCTTTAGAATCAAAGACATAAGGCAACGAAGCCACCCCGCTACTGAAAACCGAAACCAGCGGAGTGAGGATGCGCTTGAAGACTGTGAAGGAGTTAAGCTGGGCGTCGCATTCTGACTGCTGGATAACGAACAGGTATCGGTTGAGCGGATGCTGCCTCATGATTTCACTAATCTGCAGTGCCAGATGCTCGGAATACTGTGCAGAGACTCTGGAGAAGAAATACGACATGCTGAACACCACCAGCGATGGCAGTTCGGAGCACCCCTCCCAGAACGAGGCATCGAGTTGGGCAAAAGCGCCAAACATCCTACAGTTGACGGAGCCGGCAAAGACTTCGCCGAACATACTGCCTGCCATGCTCTTCATCTCAGCAGAAGCATCGATACCGGTATATACCATCTGGGGAGCCGACTGAGCGAAGATTTCGGCAAATGCAATGCCACTGGCTGCAGGCCCGCAACCGATGTCAATCAACTGAACACGCTGGCCGGCAGAAACAATATGGGCGGCAATCCACTCTTTGTGGCTCATAAAGATGCTGCGACTGCTACAGTAGTGCTGCCTCATGTAGTAATAGCAATATGTGAGCACCCGCTGCCGCTCTGACGACTGCTGCCGATGCGAGAATGGCGCTCTGCTATATCCGATGGCATCGAGGTTGGTAAACATATCATTGCCAAAGACCTTTGACGGCCACTCGCTACCTGATGCTTCACCTACGGGCTGAAGCACACAACGGCGGAAAGCCTCGCCGAACTCGCGGGATACAGAGAACGAGGCATGGCTGAGATCGAGTGCCGCTGGTTCATACTGGGCAACATCGAAACGGCCTGCAACATACCGTTCTCTATCCACCCGGAAGAAACCGTGCTTGCTGCGCACAAACTCGATGAGCTTAAAGAATGTAAAGTTATTTGATAGCAATTCAGCATTGCCAAACATCACCAGATGCTCTTCTGCCCTGGTCATAGCAACATTCAGTTTTCGATCTACGATGGTGCCATCGGTCTCGTCTTCGAAGACATTGTTCGTCAAAAAATTCAGTTGGTAATACTTTTGTATGGTAAAACCATAGATTATGTACTTTCGCTGAGAACCCTGATAGCGCTCAACGGTATCGATGGTGATGTCGTGAAGCAGTTGGATACCATAGTTGTCGATAGCCTTACGCACTGTTGCTATCTGATTGCGATACGGGACGATGACTCCCACGGTACGGCCTACGTCGAAGCCTGCCTTCTGCTCTATCTCGTAAATCTTCACCACCGTGGCGGCTATCATTTCAGCTTCGGGCTGGTTGACTTTATCGGAAACTGACTCACGGGGCTGTCCGGCATCTACGAATACTATTCTGCGCGTCAGCAACATATCGGCTATGCCGTCGGTGCCATCGCCATGAAGCGGCAAGGCAACATGCTGGTGAGGCCGCGGCACCTCTTCCAGCATATTGCCGTAGAAGGCATGGTTGGGGAAGATGGCTATATCGTGGTGCATGCGCCCCTGCTTTGTCAGCATGCCTACTATATCGCTGTTGCCGGCATATCTTCTGAGCAGCCGCTCAAACAATGACAGGCGGCAGTCGGAGAGGCAGATTTCGTTCAACAGGGCATCATCCACGCGGCTTACATCACTAGTTTGCTGGACCACTGCCGGCAGCTGCTTGTGGTCGCCTATCAGCACAAACTTGCGGATAGCCTCAACGCCGCCATTGTGGGCGCTGAGCAGTCCGATGAGATGGGGCTCCAGAATCTGTGATGCCTCGTCGATGACGGCGAGCGTAAACTGCTTGAGTTGAAACAGGGCGATATTGCTGTTCAATGCTGTTGTGGTGCCCACGAATACCCTGGTGCGTACAAGTGTCTCTTTCAGTGCCGCCATGCTGCTGCTTTGCCCGACCTTGGAGCTGAGCAGGCTGTCACGGTAGTCGTCGGCACAACTATATTTGCCCCCGATACGGATGAATCCGATATCACTCTCAACCAACTTGCTGCATATCTCGTCAACAGCCCTGTTAGTATATGACATCAGCAGGATGCTGGCATCGGGCTCGAGCAATTCTTCCCTGACAGTGTTGAGCAGTCCGAACGATGTCTTTCCGGTTCCTGGCGGACCGATAATCAGAAACATGTCGGTGGCTTGCTTCACCTTCAGCATAAGGTCGTTGAACTCACCATAGTCGCCCTTCAGTGCTACTGCCTTGTCCGACTGTGGTTCACGCTGAAGCAACAGCAGGTCGCGCCTCTGCTGCGATGCCGTGAGGAAAGCCTGCATGCCCCGATAGAGCGAACTGTAGGAAGCCTCCATAAAATCGTGCTCGATAGCCCACGGATTATCCATCTGGGCAAGAAACACACGATTGTCGGCCTGAATGGCTCTCAGCGTGAGCCGGATAGTGTCGGTGCCGATACTCTCTATTGTGCAGCGGTGAACCATCGTCTTGCGGGCATCAGGCTCCTTGCCTCTTGTGTAGGGATAGAGTATCACGATGTCGCCTACACGGAAGTTCGACATGTCGTTATCCTCGTCTTCTGAGAATCCCAATACCACACTCCTTATTCTGCCGGTAGTATCGGCGTCGGGCGACAGCAGTGTGAGACTGTCGTAGATGTTTCCTGCCTGACGCTTGTCTTCGAGCGAGTCGTGCCAGGTAGCGGCAAAGCCGGAACTCTCTTTGGTCTTGTTGCCCAGCTTTGACAGTACTTGCTCATTGGAAATAAAGGTGAGGAAACGGAAATAATATGCCTTCTCCAACCGTGAAGCCTGATGGATAGGATTGAGCACGGCAGCCAGCTGCTGACGCTGATAGTCGGTCCACAACTTGTTTGTTACCCCCTTCTTGTTGAGTTTTTCAGGTGTCAGGCTATCGAGAATCCGGTAGGCGTCAGGACGGGTAAAGAACATCTCTGCCCAGGCAATACCGTTTCTGACCTTTATGGCCTTGAAGATGAGTTCGGGGGCAAAGCCGAGGCCCAGCAGACTCTCGCTGTATTTGGAATACAGGAGGAAGGCGTGGAGCCGCTTGCCGTTGCGTTCGTATGCCTCATGATAGTTATAGCGGATGAGCGCCATATAGAGCAGCATCTGTATGTAGTGCTCTTCGGTTTGCCGAGGTTTCACAAAGTTGTCATAGGGGAAATCGCCCTTGCCGGACTTCTGCTCCATAAGCACCTTGAAATCCATCTGCAGATAGTCCATACGCCCTTGCAGCCCAAGCATCTCGGAATAGAATGACGGTTCTACGATGCCGTCGCCCAGACTGAAATCATCGACCATCTGAGGCAATGCAACATGTATGGCATGGGCGATATTCTGCTTCTGCCGTCGCCCCTCTTCGTGGAATTTTGGTCCTCCCTGGATGGTGAGCAGACTCAGGGCGTTGCGCTTGAAGAAGTCTTTGACGCTCTGCTCGTAAGGGTGAGTATTGGGGAGCTGGTGGATAGCCTCATCCAACAATTGTCCGGCCAGGTTACCAAGCACGATGGCATCCGACGACCTCTGCGGTTCGAGTTTCTTAATCAGGTCAACAGTCGGTGAATCGGCATAATTGGTAAAACAGCGGGCTACCGTGGAGATATTCACCAGATAGTCGGGCTCAAAGATTATCAGTTCTGGATACACTATGCCGTCGTCCTCGCGGGGACGGATAAGATTCAACTGGGCGTCTTTGTAGAACAGGTCTTTGAGATAGCTCCAGTCATAGTCATAGTATTTGTTGCCAGTGGCATAGCACACCTTGGTGAATTCTCCGTCTTCTGAGTCTTCAGTACTGACAAAGACGTATTGGTCGTCCCACTTGTCAACGATACATCTGAGGCACTCTCCCACTATACCGGGGGTGTACGACGGTACTTTCTCCGTAGGGAACAGCTGAACAAGCCGCGAAGGTATGGCAGCATCATAAACGAACGCAATAAACTGGCAGAGGTTCTTCAAGTCGAAGAGGCAGTACTTCTGCAAATCTTCGTCAGAGAGTTCGTAACGATGCCTTAATCGCACACGGGTGTCGTTGGTAGTCTTTACGAGTCGCTTTGGAGCGCTATACTCTTTCAGCAGGTAATCGGTCTTGGCAAAGTCGCCGCCAAAATTAATGCGCACACCAGTGGTCAACTGGTTAAGACACTTCTTGAAAACCTGATTCATGGCGTGATATGCCTTGCGGTAATCGGGTATATAGCCTGCGGCAACCTCAATTTCATCGAAGAAATTTGTGGATGTCTCAGGCTCGTATGGCTCACCGGCAGCTACTCGCTGATTGATGTCAGATGTCTCGGGCGATTTCATCACCTGCAAAAATAGGGGAATATTTTCACAATACAAAAAAATAGGAGAAGAAATTTCAAATAATCTGCATCAGAAACAAGAAAGAAGCCTAATTCAGCACGGGTGACGAATGTTTTGGCACGATATTTGCACAAGACCTATAGGCGGCTTGATGACGAAAATCAGAAGCACAGAGATTAGCAAACAAGAAACATAATAAATATATAAGAATATGCAAAAAGGTAACATCGGGGTTACTACAGAGAACATCTTCCCCGTAATAAAAAAGTTTCTCTACTCAGACCATGAGATTTTCCTGCGTGAAATGGTCAGCAATGCTGTTGATGCCACGCAGAAACTGAAGACACTGGCTCAGCAGGGCGAGTTCAAGGGCGAACTGGGCGATCTGACAGTACATGTATCGCTGGATGCCGACAAGGGCACCATCACCATCTCCGACCGCGGTATCGGTATGACCGAGGAAGAGATTGACAAGTACATCAACCAGATTGCATTCTCGGGAGTCAACGACTTCCTGGAGAAGTATAAGGACAATGCCAACAACATCATCGGACACTTCGGACTGGGATTCTACTCAAGCTTCATGGTGTCGAAGAAAGTGGAGATTGTCACCAAGAGCTACAAGGATGGCGCAAAGGCTGTGAAGTGGAGCTGCGATGGCTCACCTGCATACGAGATTGACGATGCCGAAAAAGAAGACCGCGGATCGGATATCATACTCTATCTCGACGACGACTGCAAGGAGTTTCTGGAGAAGGAGAAGATTCAGCAGCTGCTGACAAAATACTGCAAGTTCATGGCCGTACCCGTAGCTTTCGGCAAGAAGCAGGAGTGGTCGAGCGAAGAGAAGAAAATGGTGGACACAGCAGAAGACAACATCATCAACGACGTAGAGCCCCTGTGGACAAAGGCTCCTTCAACACTGAAGGACGAGGACTACAAATCGTTCTACCGCACGCTGTATCCCATGCAGGACGAACCAATGTTCTGGATTCACCTCAACGTTGACTATCCCTTCAACCTGACGGGTATCCTATACTTCCCACGCATAAAGTCAAACCTCGACCTGCAGCGCAACAAGATACAACTGTACTGCAACCAGGTGTTCGTCACCGACCAGGTGGAAGGCATCGTGCCGGAGTTCCTCACACTGCTGCATGGCGTCATCGACTCTCCCGACATCCCACTGAACGTATCGAGAAGCTATCTGCAGAGCGACCGCGAGGTGAAGAAGATTTCGACATATATCACCAAGAAGGTGGCCGACCGCCTGCAGTCTATCTTCAAGGAAGACCGCAAGCAGTATGAGGAGAAGTGGGACGACCTGAAGCTCTTCATCAACTATGGCATGCTGAGCGAGGAATCGTTCTACGACCGCGCAAAAGATTTTGCACTGTTCAAGGACGTTGAGGGCAAGCATTTCACATTCGACGAGTACAAGACACTCATAGAAGGCAGCCAGAAGGATAAAGACGACCAGCTAATATATCTCTATGCCACAGACAAAGAGGAGCAGTACTCATACATCAAGGCTGCCAAAGACAAGGGCTACAGCGTGCTACTGTTAGACGGACAGCTGGATGTACCGGCAATACAGATGCTGGAACAGAAGTTTGAGAAATCGAGATTCACACGCGTTGACTCTGACATCATCGACCGCCTCATCGTGAAGGACGACCAGCCGAAGTCGAACCTGACGGACGATGAATCTGCCAATTTGTCACAGGTATTCCGCTCGCAGATGCCAAAGATGGAGAAGACAGAGTTTATGGTCGAGGTACAGTCACTGGGTGAGAGCCAGCGCCCTGTGGTAATAACACAGAACGAATGGATGCGCCGAATGAAGGAGATGAGCCGCTTCCAGCAGGGAATGAACTTCTACGCTCAGATGCCCGACTCGCTCAACCTTGTGCTCAATGCCGACCATCCGCTGGTAAAGCGCGTGCTCGACGACTGCAAGCAAAGCACCGAAGAGGCTCTGAAGCCTATCGAAGCCGAGCTCAAAGGCCAAGAAGCACGTCTGGCTGCAATCCGCCAGCAGCAGGAGAAGAAGAAGGCTGAGGAACTGACTCAGGATGACAAGGACATGAAGGCCGAGACAGAGAAGGCTGTCCAGGAACAGAAGGACAAGAAGAATAGTGTGCTCAGCAGCTTTGCTGCCGACAACGACATCGTACACCAACTCATCGACCTGGCTCTCCTGCAGAACGGAATGCTCAAGGGCGAAGCTCTTGACAAGTTCCTAAAGAGAAGTGTTGACTTGATAAAATAAGGGGATTGTATAATCTCTCTATAAAGGAGCGGTAGTAAGCAGTTGCTGAACGGTCATCTGTTTATTACCGCTCATTAGTTTGCCTGCTCCAATCACAAAACTACTGTCGAAAACCTTACGCCCAACAGCCTTGTTGACCACCCACTGGATTCGCCCCATATAGGCACTTCGCTGCATGATGTTGCTCGTCTCTCGGCTGGGCATCGGATAAATGCTGAGAAGATAGAAACCGAGGCAGTCGGGCACTATCATCGAGCGGACCATCATCTTACGCTCGCTCTCGGAATAATGATTCTGATAGAAAGGATAGTCGGCTCCAAGATACTTGTCGAGACTGATGCCCACAATACCGCTACCAACAACTATGCTCTGATCGAAAGAACCCACCTGAGCGTAAATCTGGGGAATCTCTATCGAGGGTAAATCCTCCTTCAAACGAGTGAATGCTGCCGACAGCTCCGACTCGATGTCGCTCATCTCGCCATACTGCTTCTGTACGTCTCGCAGAAGCACCTGGAGCGTAGAATCCTGGAAGAAAGTATGGAACCTTACATTGATGTCGGGAGAGTCAACCTTGCCAATATGAAGGATATCCTCAAAAAGCATGCGCGTCTGCATGGGGTAGATGGTGTTCATCTGCTGCAAGGCCGAATAGTCGCCAGTGGTAAGATAAAGGGTCTCGATGCGGTCGTAACGATCTACGGTAATACTGACATTCTCTGAGTCAGAAGAGGGCTTCAACTGCCACTCACAACCGACGCAGATAATCATTATCAATAGTAATATACAGTAGAACTTATTCACGAGCAGAAACACAAAATGTTAAAAACCGATGCAAATTTACTAAAAAATATTTTAAAAACCAAATTTTAACCTAAAAAAGATAAAAAAAAGCATAGTTTTACCCCTATATTCGTTTATTTGTGTGAAATTTGCAAACAAAACAAATACTAAAACAGAATGAAGAAAGCTATTTTATCTCTACTGCTGCTTACAGCCACGGCAGCATCTGCCAACCAGCACATCACAGTCAGTGTGAAGAACAAGATGAACACACCACGCACTGACGTGCCAGTAATCATCAGTCTGTCGCAATATGGCGACATCAGGTCAGCTATGGTTGAGGTGAACGGCACGGAAATACCATGCCAGCTCGACGACTTGGACAAGGACGAGACCTTCGACGAACTGTGCTTCCTGGCCGACCTTGACAAAAAAGAGAAGAAGCAGTACACTGTCACACTGTTCGAAAGCGGAGAGCCACGCCCCTATCCTGCCCGTGTTTATGCGGAGATGGTAATGGCCAACACCAAGGACAAGAAACTAAAGAAACATCAGCAGAACAACTACATCGAGTCTATCACTGCACGAGGCGATGCAGCATACACCTACAACCTGCAGCATCATCATGGAGTGGACTTCGAAAGCGAGCTCAACGGCATACGCATCTACTTTGATGCAAGACAGACTCTCGACCTATACGGAAAGTTCAACAAACGACTGGAACTGAAAGATACACAGTTCTATACAAGCGACGAACAGAAGCAGCAGGGCTATGGCGACGACGTGCTGTGGGTGGGCCAGACATTCGGCCTGGGTGCTTTCAGAGGATGGGACGGCAAACAGCCTACACACGTTGAACCAGTGGCAACGAGAACGCAGCGCATAATCTCGTACGGACCGCTACGCACCATAGTAGAGATTGTGGACAAGGGATGGCAGCCCGACACCACTAAGTCACGCATCAACATGACTCTGAGATACACACAGTATGCCGGACATCGCGACACCGACGTTGACGTATTCTTCAACAAAGACGTCAGCGACTATCGTTTCTCTACAGGAATCATCAACGTGAAAGGCTCTGAGGAGTTCAGCGACAAACACGGACTGCGTGCCTGCTGGGGCACCGACTATCCCTCGACAGACACTCTGAAATGGAAGCCTGAGACGGTAGGACTTGCCGTACTGCTGGCAGAGAAGAACATCGTGAGCGAGGAAGCAGCCAACAAAGACAACTATGCCTACGTGCTGAAGGTGGACGGAAAACACATGGCTTACAAGGTAAACTATACTTCGGCCAACGAGAACTTCGGCTACCATTCTGCATGCGAATGGTTTGAATACTTGAAGGCATGGAAAAGAGAGACTGAGAACCCCGTTGTGGTAGAGATAAAATAGCAAAGAAAAAAGGGAAGCCACCTTCACAGGCAGATTCCCTCCGAGGAAAATGATAAATATAGATTAAAATTACTAGTTGTGTGCAGGTGCAAAGGTAGTAAATAAATCCAAACCACCAAAATATTTTTGCATTTTATTCATCAAAAATAGACATTTAAACCGCTTTTTATGCCGTTTAAACCAAATTATACATTTTTTAACGCCTCGTATATCCGCTGAACCGGCAACCCCATTACGTTATAATAACTGCCGCTCATACCCGTTACACCAATATGGCCTATCCATTCCTGAATTCCATAGGCTCCTGCTTTGTCGAGCGGATGATAATGACCGACGTAATACGATATCTCATTCTCGCTTAGTTGCTTGAACGAAACATCTGTCTTCACAGAGAAACTTATCTGCTTACTGATGGTGGTAATCGTAACTCCAGTAATGACGTGATGGGTCTGTCCGCTAAGCAGTCGGAGCATGCTGCATGCCTCGGCATCATCCTTGGGTTTGCCCAAAACCTGATTTCCAAGTATCACTACAGTATCGGCTGTGATTATCAGCTCGCCGGAAGCCATATCCCGACGGTATGCAGCAGCCTTCTTCCTTGAAATATACTCTGCTATCTCATGCGTAGGCAACTGGGGAGGATAACTCTCATCAATACCCTCTTTGACGCAGACCTTGAAATCGATATCGAGACCTGCCAATAACTCCTTACGTCTCGGAGAATTGCTGGCAAGAATGACTTTGTATCCTTGTGCTACCATCCGAAAGCCCTTTCGTCAGTTAGCCAGCGCCCCTGAGCCTTCAGAGTCTGCTCTATAACATCACGGCCACAACCATAGCCACCAGGCACATCGCTGATGTAAATGCTTGCCTCCTTGACTTCATTGCACGCATTCTTGGGGCACACCGGACATCCCACTCTGCGCATTACCTCAAGGTCGGGGATGTCGTCGCCCATGAACATCACTTCAGAGTCATCATAACCGTATTTGGTGATAAACTCCTCGTAAGCCTTTAACTTGACCGATGCCCCAAGGCAGATGTCAACCATTCCCAAGCCTTCGTAGCGGTGACGGACGGCATCGACAGTGCAACCAGAGATTATGGCAATACGCAGTCCCATCTTCATTGCCAGCTGGATGGCATAACCATCCTTGATATTAACTGTGCGTGACGGCACTCCGTCGATTCCCAAGGGAATGGTCTCTGCAGAAAGCACACCGTCAAGATCGAAGATGATGGCTCGTATTATTTCCAAGTCGTAACTAATCATTGTCTAATATTATTGTTTGTTTTCTAAATCTTATCACACATATTACCCGTGCTTCAGATGCATGTCGTGAATGCTCCGGGAAAGAACGCTATAGACCTCTTTCATGTCATCGCGGCCCGAAAGGAGTGAGAGCTGCATCTGGATGACATTCTGGTCGTAGCGCACAGCTGGGCCGGTCTGAGCAGCCACAGGGTGGAGCTCGTGAACCTTTCGTGCCGTCTCGTCTATCAGCGGCAGCATGACATCGAAGGGAAGACCATTATCCGCAAGAATTTCTGACGACAGAGCATAGCAGTGGTTAACAAAATTGCATGCAAAGACGGCTGCCAGATGCAAGTGACGGCGCTTCTCGCTATCAAGCTCATATACTCTATCACTTATGCTCTCAGCAAGCAGATACAGCATCGACAGCGAGTCGCTATTGTCAGCTTCAAGGAATGTAGGGATATCACAGAACTGCAAAGGGCGCGATTTTGAGAATGTCTGCATCGGATACATCACACCATAGCGTGAAGCATAGCCGTCGAACAGAGCCATTGGCATGGAACCTGCTGTGTGGACAAAAAGCATGCCCTGGCGACCTTTGGTAATATCGGGAATCAGCGAGGCAAGGGCAGCATCCTTGACGGAGATTATACACACATCTGCCTCATGGGGCAACTTACTGCAATCATCTGTGGCCTGAGCCCCTACCCTGTCGGCCAACTGGCGTGCAGCACTCATGGTGCGACTATACACACACAGCACTTCATGACCGGCTTCAGACAAGGCCGGAACCAAACTCGTGGCCAGATTGCCGGCACCAACCATTATTATTCGCATGGGGAGGATACTATCAGAATTTGTTCGATACTATCAGAATTTGTTCAAATGCACATTCTCCCACTTCAGCTTGTCTTCATTCTGAGGCTTACGCTCATCGGCCTTATGTCCGATAGCGAGAATGCAAAGACAAGAAAGATTCTCGGGAATGTCGAGCACACCCTGTATCACTGTGTCGGCACTGGTACCATCAGACAAGCCTCGGCCGCGCATCTGAATCCAGCAAGAACCCAACCCGAGAGCCTCGGCCTGATACTGCATTGAGATGGCAGCGATAGAACCGTCTTCTACCCAGCAGTCATTCTGAAGCGGGTCACCAAGCACTACGATGGCCAATGGAGCTCCCTTAAGAAACTGACCACCCATGTCCTTGGCATCAGAAAGTTTCTCAATATCCATCTTGTCGTCAACCACCACAAACTGCCAGGCACGCTGACCTTTAGAAGTGGGCGACATCAGGCCGGCACGCAATATAAGCTTTACGTCTTCTCCATCAATCTCCTGGTCTGTAAACTTTCGGTGTGAACGGCGCAACTGCACCAAATCCTTGAATTCCATAATGGCAATAATACATTATATTAATATAATAAGAACAGATAATGATATCGCTGTTCTCTTACTATCTGAGCGCAAAGGTAACGAATATTTCCCAATCGGACAAGAAAAATACGGAAAAGTGATGGCTATATGAAACAAAATGACTACCTTTGCACTCGCTTAACATTTAAAAGCAGGGGTACTTGCAGGCTTTGCTCAACAGCCTGACGCCAGCAGGAATGCTGCACGACGTTAAACCCCCTTTAACAAAACAAGATAACAATGGAACAAAAAGACAAAGGAAAGGTAAGTGTGCTGTTTATGCTTTTCGGCACACTGTTCTGCGTCTGCCTGATTACGGCAAACGTATTGGAGACAAAGCAACTATCGTTCGGACCTATCAATCTCACAGCAGGAATAATAGTGTTTCCTGTATCATACATCATCAACGATGTGGTGTGTGAGGTTTGGGGATACCAGCGTACAAGAATGCTCATTTGGATGGGATTCGCCATGAACTTCCTCTTTGTAATCTTCGGGGCAATAGCCGACTGGATTCCTGGTGCACCATACTGGGAAGGCGACGAGGGATTCCACGTAATCTTCGGACTGGCACCACGCATCACACTGGCATCGTTTGTAGCATTCATTGCAGGCTCGTTTATCAATGCTTATGTAATGTCGCGAATGAAACTCTCATCAGGAGGACAGAACTTTTCAGCACGCGCAATACTAAGTACAGTGTTTGGCGAGGGTGTCGACTCACTCATCTTCTTCCCGCTGGCCCTCGGCGGTGTGATACCATGGGAGGAAATGCCTTCACTAATGATTTCGCAGGTGACACTGAAAACGCTATACGAAATTGCAGTGCTTCCTGTAACTATACGTGTGGTGGCTTTCACAAAGAAGCACGACCATGAGGATGTTTACGACAAAGACATCAACTATAACATATTTAATATCCTGAAAATCGAGAACTAATATGAATAGAGAACAAGACAACTTGCAATTGCTGGGACGCAAGACAGAATACAAATCCGACTATGCACCAGAAGTGCTGGAAACATTTGTCAACAAGCATCAGGACAATGACTACTGGGTGCAGTTCAACTGCCCTGAGTTTACGTCGCTGTGTCCGATAACCGGACAGCCCGACTTTGCCGAAATCAAAATCATGTACCTGCCTGCCGAACGAATGGTGGAATCGAAGAGCCTAAAACTATACCTCTTCTCATTTCGCAACCATGGCGACTTTCATGAAGACTGCGTCAACACCATCATGAAAGACCTTGTAAAACTCATGCAGCCAAAATACATCGAAGTGACCGGAATATTCACACCAAGAGGAGGCATCAGCATATATCCATACGCCAATTACGGCATGCCTGGCACAAAATATGAGCGCATGGCAGAAGAGAGATTGCTCAACAGACAAATGATATGATGCAGAAAAATGCCATGCCGACTTGACAAAACGCAAGGAGAAACAGGTTATTTACTTAATTAATGCTTAAATATTTGGTCAAATGAAATAAAAAGTGTAATTTCGCGCCATATTTCTTGAAACAAACGTATCAAACAATAATTAAACAACATCAAACAATGAAGAAGTACAACTTTAACGCCGGTCCTTCGATGCTCCCCCGCGAGGTTATTGAGAAGACCGCACAACAGTGTTTAGACTTCAATGGTTCTGGTCTCTCGCTGATGGAGATCAGCCATCGTGCCAAGGATTTCCAGCCCGTAGTTGACGAGGCTGTAGCTCTGGTGAAAGAACTGCTCTCAGTGCCAGAGGGATATTCAGTAATTTTCCTTGGTGGCGGCGCAAGCCTTGAATTCTGCATGATTCCATACAACTTCCTTATCAAGAAAGCTGCCTACCTGAATACTGGCGTATGGGCTAAGAAGGCTATGAAGGAAGCCAAGTTGTTTGGCGAGGTAGTTGAGGTAGCTTCTTCTGCAGATGCCAACTACACATTCATCCCTAAGGATTGGTCTGTACCTGCTGATGCCGACTATCTGCACATCACTACAAACAACACAATCTACGGTACTGAAATCCGCAAGGACCTGGATGTCAACGTTCCCCTGATTGCCGATATGTCGTCAGACATCTTCAGCCGTCCCGTTGACGTAGCAAAATACGATGCCATTTATGCTGGTGCACAGAAGAACCTGGCAATGGCAGGTGTTACTATCGTCATCGTGAAAGACGACAAGCTGGGCAAGGCTCCTCGCGAGATTCCTACCATGCTCGACTATCGTACACACGTAGAGAAGGGTTCAATGTTCAACACACCTCCTGTAGTGCCCATCTACTGTGCACTGGAGAATCTGCGCTGGATTAAAGCTCAGGGTGGTGTTGAGGCTATGGACAAGCTGGCTAAGCAGCGTGCAGAAATCGTTTATGGCGAGATTGACCGCAACAAGTGCTTCGTAGGTACTGCCAAGGCTGAGGATCGCTCACTGATGAACCTCTGCTTCGTAATGGCTCCCGAGTATAAAGAACTGGAGAAAGAATTCCTTGACTTTGCTACCTCTAAGGGTATGGTTGGTGTCAAGGGTCACCGCTCTGTTGGTGGCTTCCGTGCCAGCTGCTACAATGCACAGACCATCGAGGGTGTCAACGCACTTGTTGCCTGCATGAAGGAATTTGAAGCAAATCACTAAAATAACAAAAAAGGATTTGAAATAATTAGAATTATGAAGATTCTTGTAGCAACAGAGAAGCCTTTTGCAGCAGCAGCAGTTGCTGGCATCAAGGCTGAGGTAGAGGCCGCAGGTAATGAGCTGGCTCTACTGGAGAAATATACAGAAAAGGCACAGCTGCTCGATGCAGTGAAAGACGCTGACGCACTAATTATCCGCTCAGACAAGGTGGATGCCGAGGTGCTTGACGCTGCAAAACAGTTGAAGATTGTGGTTCGCGCCGGTGCAGGTTACGATAACATCGACCTGGCTGCTGCTACTGCTCACAACGTGGTAGCCGAGAATACTCCCGGACAAAACGCTAACGCTGTGGCCGAACTGGTTTTTGGACTGCTGGTATTTGCAGTACGCCAGTTCTACAACGGTAAGGCCGGCACGGAACTGAAAGACAAGAAGCTTGGTATCCTGGCTTTCGGTAATGTAGGTCGCAACGTAGCCCGCATTGCAAAGGGCTTCGGCATGGATGTCTATGCTTTCGACGCCTACTGCCCTACCAAGGTTATCGAGGCTGCTGGAGTGAAGGCTGTTAAATCACAGGACGAATTATTTGAAGTCAGCGACGTAGTATCACTGCACATCCCTGCTACTGCAGAAACTAAGGAGAGCATCAACTATGCACTGGTCAACAAATTGCCAAAAGGCGGTATTCTGGTGAATACTGCTCGCAAAGAGGTCATCAATGAGCCAGAACTGCTCAAACTGCTGGCCGAGCGTCAGGACTTGAAGTTCGTCACTGACATCAAGCCCGATGCTGATGCTGATTTCCTCCAGTTCGAAGGCAGATACTTCTCTACCCCGAAAAAGATGGGCGCACAGACTGCTGAAGCAAATACCAATGCAGGTATTGCTGCTGCAAAGCAAATCAACGCGTTCTTCAAGACTGGTGACACTAAATTCCAGGTAAACAAATAAGACACTTTTCCTGTAAAAAAGAAAATCATTAATATTTTTTAAAATAAAAAAATCGGTCGTTGGAGAACAACGTACCGATTTTTTTTGTAACTTTGCACCGCTTTTAAAAGTATTTTTTACCACACTTACCTGATTTTCAGGCAGTTAAAGTTTTTAGGAAAAGTTTTTCAAGATGAGACAACTTAAGATTCAGAAGAGTATTACGAATCGTTCAAGTGAAGCACTGGATAAATATCTGGTGGAAATCGGTCGTGCACCGCTGATCAGCATCGACGAGGAAATCGAGCTGGCTCAGAAAATTCGCAAAGGCGGTCCTGAAGGCGAGCGTGCCAAGGATAAACTTGTGACGGCCAACCTGAGATTCGTAGTATCCGTTGCTAAGCAGTATCAGCATCAGGGACTGACGCTGACTGACTTGATTGACGAGGGTAACATTGGCCTTATTAAGGCAGCACAGAAGTTCGATGAAACACGTGGCTTCAAATTTATCTCTTATGCGGTATGGTGGATTCGCCAAAGCATTCTGCAGGCTATTGCCGAGCAGAGCCGTATCGTTCGTTTGCCTTTGAATCAGGTTGGTTCACTGAGCAAGATTAATCACGAAATTAATAAATTCGAACAAGAAAATCAGCGTCACCCTTCTATCTCGGAACTGAGCGACGCTACCAGCTTGGACGAAGAGAAAATATCACAGTCGATGATGGCCGATGGTCATCACGTTTCCATCGACGCTCCTTTCCAGGATGGCGAAGACAACTGTATGCTTGATGTTATGGCAAGTGGCGACGACTCACGCACAGACCGTCAGGTTGACCATGAGTCTATGGCACTCGAGCTGAACAACGTACTCCAGAAAGTTCTGAAAGAGCGCGAAATCACCATTATCCGTGAATGCTTCGGCATTGGCTGCCACGAAAAAGGTTTGGAAGAAATAGGCGACCAACTGGGACTGACACGTGAGCGCGTACGCCAGATCCGTGAAAAGAGCATTGCCAAATTACGCGATTCTGGTAATGCACGTATTTTGATGAAATATTTAGGCTAAAAGTTTGGCGGCTCCAAGAATTTTCAGTAATTTTGGGGTCGTGAATCTGAAGCTACGCATAATAACTCTGATGCTGGGCATGATGACTCTCATGCCCAGCATTAGTTTTGCTCTGGATGCCGCCAACGCAAAACTGCTGAAGCTCATCTGGAACTATCGACGCAATTACTCTTTTCCAGTCGTAGGGACAGAACAGAATGTATATATGCGCTACAATTTCGAGATGGACAAACGAAATGTTCTGCTCTTTCTTGTTCCTACAATGTATGTCATTGCAGACGGAGAAAAGAAATTTGTGGGAGAGTCGTATTGCAAACTCAGATTCAGGGATGTGGGCGACTATGACCTACAGCGTCAGGTGGTTTGCGGAACAATCCCAAGACAGCGCACTGCAATGCCTCCCATGCTTGAATTCTCAACACCAGACTTCTACGACGAGACTCTTTACCCTAACCATCTGCTATCTCCTTTCAACAAATCCAACCGCCGATTCTACTACTACAGCATTGGAGCCGAAATCGGCGGAATGTGTATGATTCATTTCCGCCCAAAGACACCCAACACGCAACTAATCAGCGGACAGGCTGTAGTGGACGTTAATACTGGAAGACTACATTCGGTACAATTCCACGGAGAATTCGACATGATATCCTTTAAGGTGTCGGTGATAATGAATGCTCATGATTTGCACACTCCACTGCCTGAAAGATGTCACACTGAAGCTCAATTCAAATTCATGGGCAATAAGGTAAAAGCAAGCCTGTCAACCGTTTACAACTGCCAAGAGACACTGCCCGACTCTGTGGATGAGGTAAAAGACCGCAACTTAATGGCTGCGCTCAGACCAATACCTTTGACTTCGGCCGAAAAAGAAATCTATAATCAGTATGACCAAGAACATGCTCCTAAGCCAGAAGAGACAGTCGTTGACACTACAAAGCAACACCGACACAATTGGGTTAAGGAGATAGGATGGGACATTCTGGGCTACAACCTGATAAAAAGTCATAAAACAACAATGGGAGATGTGTCAATGCGCGTATCTCCATTGCTAAATCCACAATATATCAGTTACAGCCAAAGAAGAGGATTCAGCTACAAAATGAAATTCGGTTTTCAATACAACTGGAATGAACACCGATTCCTCACCTTAAAACCAGAACTGGGTTACAACTTCAAGCAGAATCAAATCTATTACGTAGCACCCCTGAGAATGAACTACAATCCTAAGCGAAACGGATATGCAGAGATAAAACTGGCTAACGGCAACCATATATCAAACGGAGCTCTCGAAGACCACTTCAGAAAACAGATGGGAGACAGCATCAGTATGCCAGAATATAAGGACAGATATTTGGAAGTGGTTAACAATGTTGTGGCTTTCGACTGGCTGGAAATCATGTCAGGTATTGTGTATCACAACCGAATAGCTACTAATAAGAATCTAATGAGGGAAGCAGGAATACAGACTGATTTCAGAAGTTTTGCCCCAATGCTGACACTGAGATTTTCTCCGTGGAGAACAGGACCTGTGCTAACTGCCAATTACGAGAGGGGAATAAATAATGTGCTTAATTCAAATATGACATACGAACGATGGGAATTTGACGCTGTTTACCTTAATCGCATGAAAAGCCTTAGAGTTCTGAACATGCGTGCAGGAACAGGCTTTTATACCACAAGACAATCTACATATTTCGTTGACTATGCCAACTTCCGTGATAACAATCTGCCAACAGGATGGGAAGATGACTGGAGCGGACAGTTCCAACTACTGAATAGCCAATGGTACAACGAGTCACCTTACTACGTTAGAGGACACATTTCTTATGACTCACCTATGCTGGCACTGTCACACCTGCCTTTTATAGGTCGATATTTCGAAACGGAAAGAATATATATCAGCGCACTGTCTATTGAGCACACAAGACCATATATAGAAATTGGATACGGTTTTAGCAACCGACTGTTCTCAACAGGTTTGTTCACAAGTTTTCTGGGAAAAGACTTCCAGAAATTTGGATGTAAGTTCACTATAGAATTATTCAGAAGATGGTAAAACCACTAACCGTATATAAAGCCAGTGCCGGGTCTGGTAAAACATTCACGCTGGCTGTAGAATATATCAAGTTACTCGTCAAGAATCCGATGAACTATCGCAATATCCTGGCCGTAACCTTTACTAACAAGGCTACAGAGGAGATGAAAATGCGAATACTCAGTCAACTATATGGTATATGGAAACAATTGCCAGAATCTGCTGAATACCAAAAGCGAATAATAAAAGAAACAGGAATGGAAAAGCTTCTCGTATGTCAACGGGCAGGAGAAGCATTGCACTTGTTACTCCATAACTACAATTACTTCAGGGTAGAAACCATCGATACTTTCTTCCAAAGCGTACTACGAAACCTTGCTCGCGAGCTTGATCTTACGGCCAACTTACGTATTGGGCTCAATGATACGCAAGTGGAGGAGCAAGCAGTCGACAGAATGATCGACTCACTCACTCATAGTGACATCATGCTACAGTGGGTGCTAAAGTATATTATGGAGAATATCAGCGACGACAAGTCCTGGAACATTATCGGACAAGTGAAACAATTCGGACGGACCATCTTCCGCGATATCTATAAAGAGCAAAGCAAAACCCTGAACAAACTGATGGAAGACGGGAAGTTCATGGATGGCTATATCAACCAGATGCGACAAATACGCAATGATGCAAAAAAATATATGGAGGCACTGGCAGACAACTTCATAGACATCTTGGAAAGCGAGGGCGTGAGAATCGAAGACCTGAATTACGGTAAGTCTGGTGTTGCAGGATTCTTCCTGAAACTCAAGGAAGGGCAGATGGATGAAAGCATAGTTGGCAAGCGTGTTGCTGATTGCATGGAAGATACTACAAAATGGTACAATAAACGACAGGAAAAGGCACAACTCATACACGCATTGGCAGAAGAGTCACTCATTCCACTATTACGTAAAGCCGTAATGGAACGCCCGAGACAATGGAAATTATACAAATCTGCAGATCTAACAATGCGACACCTCAACCAGTTGAGACTTTTG
>CAMHLV010000002.1 GCA_946186115.1 uncultured Prevotella sp.
CCTTGGTGCCCTCGCTGACGTTCTCGGTGGTCTGGAAACTCTCGTTGGGGTCCCATGAGAAGCAGTTCAGATTCAGACAGTCGTTCCAGTCGGCACGTCCGATGAGCGGCAGCATGTGCGGGCCAAGGTTGTTGATGACGTGGTTCATCGACACCTTCAGATGCTCAAACAGCGTCACCTCTGTGCCGGGCTGGTTGTCGAAGGGCACCATCTCGTCAAGGATAGAGAAGTCGCCCGTCTCCTTGATATAAGCCACTGTACCGAAGATGAGCCAGCAGGGGTCATCGTTGAATCCACCACCAATGTCGTTGTTGCCACGCTTGGTCAGAGGCTGGTACTGGTGATAGCAGCCGCCGTCGGGGAACTGTGTCGAGGCGATGTCGATGATGCGCTCACGGGCACGGGGCGGAATCTGGTGTACAAAACCTACGAGGTCCTGGTTGCTGTCGCGGAAGCCCATGCCACGGCCTACGCCACTCTCGAAGAACGATGCCGAGCGCGAGAAATTGAAAGTCACCATGCACTGGTACTGGTTCCAGATGTTCACCATGCGGTCGAGCTTGTCGTTACCCGTGCGTACCTTATATATATTAAGCAGGGCATCCCAGTATTCGCAGAGCTCGGTGAAAGCTTTGTCAACCTTGGCGGTGGTATCGAGTTCGCTGATGAGGGCGTGAGCCTTGTCCTTGTTGATAACCTGCAGGGCAGAGAACTTCTTGTCCTGCTCGTTTTCGATGTAGCCCAACAGGAATACGAAGTCCTTCGACTCGCCGGGCTGCAGCGTCACCTCGATATAGTGCGAAGCAATGGGACTCCAGCCGTGGGCATGGCTGTTGCGGGGCTTGCCCTCCATGACGGCGTCAGGATTGGCAAACTCGTTATACAGGCCCACGAAAGTCTCGCGGTCCGTGTCGAAACCCTGTATCTCCGTGTTGACGTGATAGAAGGCATAGTGGTTGCGGCGCTCGCGATATTCCGTCTTGTGGTAGATGGTAGAGCCTTCAATCTCGACTTCGCCCGTCGAGAAGTTGCGCTGGAAATTCTCCATATCGGTGGCGGCATTCCACAGACACCACTCCTCAAACGAGAAGAGCTTCAGCCGCTTCACCTCCTGCGACTGGTTTGTCAGTGTCAGCTTCTGCACCTCGCACCACTTCTTCAGCGGAACGAAGAAGAGCACGCTGGCCTCTACACCGTTTTTGCGTCCAGTGATGCGGGTATAGCTCATGCCGTGACGGCACTCGTATAAGTCGAGCGGCGTCTTGCAGGGTTTCCAACCGGGGTTCCACACGGTATTGCCGTCCTTGACGTAGAAGTAACGGCCACCGTTGTCCATCGGCACGTTATTATAGCGATAGCGCGTGATGCGGCGGAACTTGGCATCCTTGTAAAAGCTGTAGCCACCGGCGGTGTTAGAGATGAGTGAGAAGAAATCCTCGTTGCCTAAGTAGTTAATCCAAGGCCATGGCGTCTGAGGATCTGTGATAACATACTCACGATGCTGGTCATCGAAATGACCATAGCGTTTCTGTTGTTCCATATTGTTAGTTATTTATTAATATCTCTAATTGGATTGCAAAGGTAATAATTTTCGATGAATCGGAAGATGTTTTGAAAGAAAACTTTCAACTTTTATTTCTCTATCAAGATACGTGCGTCAACAGCCGTCACGCCATCGGCATCAGCCAGCAGCGGATTAATGTCTATCTCCTTTATCTCGGTAGCAAAGCGTAGCAGTGTGGAGAGTCGCACAATAATCTCGGCATACTTCTGCTCGTTGAGACCTTTCTGGCCTCGCGTACCTTTTATTATCTTATAGCCACGCAGTGAGCGTATCATAGAATAAGCCTCGTCGTACCCCAACGGAGCCAGACCCGACGACACATCCTTCAGCACCTCGACAAAGATGCCACCCAGTCCGCACAGCACCACATGGCCAAAGCGTGGCTCGTATTTGGCACCGATGAACAGTTCGGTGCCCTTAATCATCTTCTGCACCATGACCGCCGTCGCGTCGGGAATCTGCATCATTCGGTCGAACTCGGCATTGAGCACCTCCTTGGAACGGATATTGAGGGTTACACCTCCTACGTCGCTCTTGTGTACGGGTCCCACCACCTTAGCCACCACGGGATAGCCCACATGCTGGGCAAAGGCCGCCAACTCTTCCTTCGATGTTGACACTAGCTCAGGCACCATGGGTATGCCGGCACTCTCAAGCAGTTGGCGCACAACCGAGGGTTCCACATAACCATTCTCCTTCACGTCCATAATGACATTATGCAATTTCGTGAAGTCAATGCCGTAGAGCTGCACCTCAAGGGGTGCCGGCTGTGGAGTCTGCATAATCTGCGACAGTGCTGTGGCCAGCGTCACCTCGTCGCTGAAGTTGACATGGCCGCGTTTCAGGAATTCCTGCACCTCGGGACCTGCCGTGCTGACGCTGGGCAGAATGGGGAAGATGGGTTTCTTGCACTCCAGAATCTTCTTGTGAAGCACGTCATACACCTCGAAGATCTTCACCAGTCCCGGTGTGCCGAAAATCACCATGATGGCATCGATGTCGTCGAAGCGGTTCTCGCAGAAGTCGATGGCTGTCGCCAACTGTTCTGCACCACCTGTTGCCAGGATGTCTATAGGATTCGAGACGCTGCTGCCCGGCAACAGCTGTGCTTTCAGCTCGTCGGCAGCATCACCGGTCAGCGGCGGTACCGTCATGCCACCCTTCGACAGCGCGTCAGTCAGCATAACGCCGGGTCCTCCGGCATGAGTGACAATGGCGAAGTTCTTACCATTGAAGCGGGGCAGTGTGAAGATACATCCCACGGTTGTCAGCTCCTCACGGCTGTGGCAGCGCACGATGCCGGCCTTACGGAACAGAGCCTCTACAGCCGAGTCGCTGCTGGCGATGGCTCCCGTATGGCTGGAGGCAGCACGGCTGCCGCTCTCGCTGCTGCCGGCCTTGATGGCGGCAATGCGGCATCCCTTGCGGATGAGCGACGTGGCATGAAACAACAGCTTGTCGGGGTCGCTGATGTTCTCGATATACAGCAGTTTTACCAGTGAGTCGCGCTCGGCATCGAAGTGCTCGTCCATATATTCCAGCACGGTCTCTATGCCTATCTGCTTTCCGTTGCCTATAGACCATACGCTGTTGAACGGCAGACCCTTGGTCACGGCACTCTCCAGAATGAATACCGCCGTGGCTCCGCTGCCCGAAATAAAGTCCACGCCCTTGGGGTCGAGATTCGGAATGGGCCGGGTAAACACACTATGATGCCAGCGCGTCAGCAGTCCGATACAGTTGGGGCCGATGAGCGCACAACCATATTCTTTGCACGTGTCAAGGATGCGCTGTTCCAGTTCGGCACCCGCCTTGGTCTCTTCGCCAAAGCCGGCAGAGATGATGATGAACGCACGCGTACCCTTCTCTTTGGCCATCAGTTCCACGTAGTCTGGACAGTACTTGGCAGCCACCACCAGGATGGCCAGTTCCGTAGGCGGCAGTTCCTTGGCATCGTGGAAAGCTTTGATGCCCTGTACCTCGTCCTCCTTGGGATTGACGATGCGCAACGTTCCCTTGTAACCGCCTTGCAGTAGGTTGCGCACCACGGCACCACCAGGCTTATGTACGTTGTTGCTGCCCCCGATGACGACGATGGACTCAGGTGCTAATAATTCTCGGTTAATCATAAGCTATATTACGTTTTGGATTCTTCATTATTTTAGGCTATTCTCTACTACTCTGCATCATTATTCAGCCTCACAATGTCGTTGCACAACTCGGCGACAACGGGGCGATGGGTGATAAACAGCATGGTCTTGTCGGGATAGGACTCAAAGAGTCGTGAGAAGAGTGTGCGCTCAGTCGTCTCGTCGAGCGACGAACTGATCTCATCTAGCAACAGGATGCTGCCAGGGCGCAACAGTCCACGTGCAATGGCTATGCGCTGTGCCTGTCCCTCACTGAGCCCGCTACCGCGCTCTCCGAGTTCTGTATCCAGTCCGCCAGGCAGGTCGAACACAAAGTCGGCACAAGCAGTATGAAGCACTTGGCGTAGCATATCATCTGTAGCATCAGGTCGAGCCAGTTGCAGATTGTATCGTATGGTGCCGCTCATCAAAGTATTACCCTGAGGCACAAAGACAAAATACTTCCTGGTTGTCTCATCCACCGCTGTCTCTTCAGCAGAGGAATAAAGGGTTATTCTACCTGCATCGGGAGTGACGAATCCCAACAACAGACGGAAGAGTGTAGTCTTTCCGATACCCGTAGGTCCCATGAGAGCAGTCTTCGACCCTGGCTTGAAATCATGAGTAAAACAGTGCAACACCTCACGGTCACCCTTTGCATATCTGAATGTTACGTCTGCGAGACGAGTACCCAAAGCCCCACCTACGGTCTCCGAGAGGCCTTCTTTAGTCTTTAGGGCAGTGCCCCCCGAGAGAGGCGGAAGGGTGGCTTTCGAGGCCGCTGGCTGGGTTTCCGGTGTCAACTCCATCAGTCGGTCGATGCTGGCTGTGGCATGAATAAGACTGGGCACCATGTTTAGCAAGTTGAGGATGGGCCCCTGTATCATGCCTACCAACTGAAGGAAGGATGTCATCACTCCGAATGTAATAGTACCGTTGCGCAAACCGATACCTCCCCAGACAAACGCCAACATGTAGCCGAGTCCAAAAACACTACCCAGCATAAATCGTACTATTACCGTAAAACGGGTGCGCCTCAGCACATTGCCCTTCAGTCGCTGCTGCATGGAGTCGAGCCGGTCGGTTACCCACTGTTCACTGCCCAGCGAGCGGAGCACGGCATTATGCTCCATACCTTCCTGTACGTGCATCTGTATGCGACTTTCATCTTTACGTATCTGGAGGGTCATCTGCCTTAGTCGGTGGGAGATGAGTTTGCCAAAGGCTATTGCCACAGGAGTGAGCAACAGCAGAGTCCATGCCAGCAGGGCATCAAACCAGCGCATCATCAAGAAGGCACCCACCAACTGCACTGATGTGATAACCATTTGCGGCAGTATCGATACCGTAGCGCCACTCACAACGTCTATGTCCTTGGTAAGGCGAGAGGTGACATCGCCAGAATGAATCTCTTTGTCATCGTAGAGCTGGCGGTAGAACAGTTGGCTGAAGGCTTCCAACCTGAGGGCATTGGTTTGCTTGGTTCCTGCTAAGATATTCAGATAATAGAACAGGAGCCGAAGCAGTATGCCTGCCATTACAACAGCCAACAGCATGCATATCATTACCACTAAGTCGTGGTCGGTACCAGTGCGAATGGTTTCGTCGATGAAGTGCTTGCTGAGCCATACCATTAGCAGGCCAAGCACCACCTGTGTGATGCCTACTACAATGCGGATTGCTGAATTCAGCCGGATGCCGCGCGTCTTAAGCCATAGCCACCATGCGTACTTCATTTCCCGTTTCCGTTATCGTTTATAACTCAAAACTTAAAACTCAAAACTCGCTATCGCTAATCTTCTGCCACTCCAACATTCTTCCACTCGTTGAGCATCTCTGCCACATCGGTGCGAGCCTGATCTTCTGTCACATCATACTCTTCGCACAGGTCAGCAACCAAATCGTCAACGGTGAATTCTCTTCGTTTCTCGGCTTGCTGCCACAGCCATACTGCCGTCTCGTTCAGACATAGCAGACGACCGAAATCTATGGCATCAAGCCCTTCACCCATTACAACCTGCTCGCCGCACACGTTGCGCAGCACAAATCCTTTCTTTATTCTCATATTCTTTTATATATAAATAACAAATACCTTCTGACAGGACGCAAATGCCACCAAAGACGGGCTGCCTTGCGCCGCCACCAATTATACATATAATGCTTGCGGCCTCGCTTATCCACAACATAGGCTGCCAAAGCCTTGACATCACCGACTAGACACCTCTCTACTCCGGCAATGTTGCCATCGCCCATCAGCGTTACGCGATTACCATCAATGCGGATTATGCGGTGTACCACATAGCGGCAGCCTTCAACCCATGCCAGCACTACATCGCCCACGGCCAGTCGCTCGGGCTTCATCAGGATAACACTCTCCTCGCTTCCAATGATAAAAGGCAACATGCTCCAGCCCTTTACGGGGAAGGTAACGCTGACGCCCTCCTCCACCAAGCTAATAGCACTTTCAAGAATCTCGTTGTCAGACACTTTAGTTGGGATTTTTTATTCGTTATATCGTTATTACGTTATATCGTTGTTACGTTTTTCATTCAATAGTCGAACTGCACAATTGCGCGGCAGCCTCATCGGGCAGACACTCGAGATGCCACACTCGCACTCCACCGGCAAGAGCATTCTCTGTCTCGTGCAGACCATCGGCCACTGCCCTATCCCATCGCTTGCCGGAGATGCTGGGCACCAAGGATGCATATGCCTGGATGCTGCGCAACTGACGTATCTTGTTGTAGGGAGCCTGACTAAGTTGCACGATACCACCCAACGGGAAACTGATATTGCGGTAACATGGAGTCTTTCCGCTCCATGGAGAGCCATAGACACGTATCTCGTCATCCAACACACGCACTACAGGATTATCATCGTTGACGAGTTCGGTACCCTCCAGATATCTGCACCACAGACTAGCATGAGTACTCTTTCCAGTGCCGCTCTTGCCCAGGAACATATATCCACGCCCTCCTCTCGACACCACGGCAGAATGGAACAGTGCCGTACGAAGATTTGCTGTCGCTAGGGCATACATCACCATAAGGGCATTATTGATGCCGAACAGCTGGTGTTTATCCAGCCAGACCTTCGCCGATTTATAGCCGGGTGATGCTATAATGCGTGCCGAACGGTCGCCGAAAAGCAGAAACTCGAAATAGGAGCTCCCATCGGCTGTGTGTCCGGCAACTATCTGCGAACCGTCATCGTCCTGAGTAGTCTCTACCGTCATTGCCGAATCAGGAAAAGGCTCTTCGCCAACTTCAGTGAGACAGAAAACGGGATTACTCCCATCATCGTCAACGGCAAAAGGTGCGTATTGAGTCATCTGACGCGTCAGTGCCTCATCGGCAGTGACAGCAAAGCGATGACCAGCCACCTCATATATTTTTCTTTCCATCAGATGTGTCATTTTTTCATAACCTTACATAGTGTTCCGTCACTACGGCGGATGATATATACTCCATGCCCTAACTGGCGGATATCGTTACCCACAATGCGTCCAGACATGTCATAGACGTATGAGTTTTGAAGTCTTGAGTTCCTGCTATCATTATCGCTAACGTCTCTAATCCCGGAAACTTCTCCGCCCATGAAATCGAACGTTGCCAATCCGTCAGCCACCTTGATGTGGGTAAGCGGTTTCGACATAAGCAGTTCACCATCTGCATTGTTGTGCAGCAGTGTGGCAGCAGGTTCCGAGTTGTTTGTCAGCGAGTCGTTCTCCAAATAAGGATATGGCCATCCCGACTGATATCCATAAAATGTATTATTATTGGCAGGGATGATAGTATAACGCTTCAACGAAGATGTATTGGGAAGCCCAACTCTCCATACCTCCTCGTCATAGTCAATATGGAAAATTACCACTCCCTGCGAAGGCAGTGAACTGTCCCAACCGGTCTTCTGTCTGTTTTCAACTACGTAATATTCGTTGTCATAGGCACTGTTGCGAATCAGAAAGGCCTCGGCAGCCTCACTCAGTGGTTTCATATCTTTTATAGTGGCAGGTTCGGTGAGTTCTCTGAAGTCGAGCCATCCCAGCAGCATGCGCTCGTGGGCAGAATAGCCCGGCGGACAGAAACCCCTCTGATTATAGTTTCCATAATCCATGATGTCCCAAGCCCCGACCACCTTTGAAGAACTGCTATAATAGAAATCGGGCAGTCCCAGGCAGTGGCCGAACTCATGGCACAATGTTCCGAAAGAACCATAGTCGCCAGAGCCACTCAACTCAGGAAACACACCATAGCTGTCAACATAGTAGTGGTGTTTCTCGTCACCGACAGTGATTGGCTCAAGTCCCATGCCTGTCAGCGACCACTGATGCGGCCATATCGTGTTTGAGCCGCCACCGTCGCTCTTTCCCTTGCCTGGGAAAAGCATCAGCACCTGGTCAACGTAATCGTCGCCGTTCCAGTCGTAAACCGACCAATCGGTTATTTCCTGCTTTACCACCTCAATGACATCGCTAAGCAGTATTCCTGAGTTGCTGTCGTCAGTACCTATCGAACGGTATGTTGCCTGAGGCTTGTCAAGGGGCACATAAAACAGGTCGAACAGCAAATCAAACTGCCCGTAACTCTGGTCGAAGAAGTAGTCATGGACGGAGCCGACGAAGGGCTTGCTGAGTTTTTTGCCTTGATTGAAGATATCGTTCCAGAGGGTCAGAGGTTCTTCCACCTGGTATTTTTTGTCGTTGAATTCTGCCAGTATTACCAACTGGCGTTTCTGTCCGCTAAACGGTGATACGCGGCGCGAACCACTTTTCGTATTACTATACGCGACAACGGCCTTGCGCTGATGCCTACCGCTGGAGCACAGCGGGCGCACAGGTTCTGTGGCAGTGGCGGTAAGCACACTCCACAGCAGTGCCAGCCATAATATGGTTCTCTTATTTCTCACGTCCGTATCTTACTTTTCTTACTATTCCGTCGGCACCTCTGACTATGACCAGTTGACCTTCAACAGGTTTCAACACACGTCGTCCTGACAGGTCATAGACTGATTGAGAACTGAGAAAATAGAATTGATCCATTATGCTCTCAATCCCTGTTGCACCTCCCATGAAGTCGAAACTGGCAAGTCCATCTTCGGTAATAGCAATGTTTGTCAACGGCTTTCCTAACAATTTGCTGCCGCTGCTATTATTAGTGAACATCTCTGCAGCAGGCGTAGAAGAGTCGGTGAACTCATTGTTTGTCTTTTCCGTTTCTTCAGTTGGAATAAAAGGATATACCGACCCACTCAACAGGATGCTATTCAGACGTGGTGAATTCCTGTAAAGGTTATTCTGCATTGTTATTCCCATTGCTTTAGCCTTAGCTATCCAGTCGTCATAGTTCATGTTGTCGGCAGCCACCAATGAGTATCGCGGCTGATTGGTAGTGCTATTCACCCTGTTGTTTTTCCAATCGGAGGCATCGTAATTGACATGCCATATCACAATGCCCTTACCTGGCAGGCCTAAATCCCAACCCTTCCATTGGCGGTTTTCTATCAGCAGATATTCATTATCGGTATGCTTCACCTGATATACCAATCTGGAGTCTGCTGCCGACGGCATGTCTTTTACACTGAAAGCCTCGGTGAGTTCAACGGGCTGCAACCAACCCAACAGCATCTTCTCAAGCGGAGAGTAGTTGGGCGGGCACCATCCATAATTGGTGAAATTGCCGCCGTCCATCAGGTCCCACTCATCTGCAACACTACCTGTCCAGTTGTTGCCTACTGGATAGATGTCGGGCAGTCCCAGACTATGGCTAAACTCATGGCAGATAGTACCTATACCGCAGGAGCGCAACTTCCCTGCCAGCCATAGCTCAGCGCTACAGGTATAGTTGCTGATTTTCTTGCCGTCGGGCGTTGTCTGCTGTGTCATTGTGCCGGTATTGGGCCAGATGTGGCCATAGTTTTTCGAGGGATTCTTGTTGCCGCCAGGTCCGGCATAGACATAGATAACCTGCTCGATGGTGCCGTCGCCGTCCCAGTCGTATTGCGAATAGTCCGCATCAGGATAGGCCTCCAACACCTTCCGTGTGGCTTCTTCCATCTGTGTTTTGCCGTAGTTCCTGGTGTCTATCGTAGGATTGCCGTATGGCTGTGCCTTTCCGCTAACCGTTACAGGACCGTAAATATCGAAGCTGAGGTTCAGCAGCCCGCCCGACTGATCGCGGAAGTAGTCGGCCACGCATCCGGCACCCAGCCCCTCGTTATAGCCTGCCTCGTTGAATATCCGGTCGTAGGCAGCACGGGCATCCTCCCGGTGGAACACAGAGTCGGAGAAATCAAACAGCACCACCATCTGCTTGTAGGTCTTGTTGGGATCCCAGTTGGTTCTGATGGCCGGCAACCGTCGCGATGCACGCCGTGGCCCGTTCCCGTCTTCGTTCTCGTTATCGTTAATACCCGGTGTGCAGTCTCCCCTTCTGACATTAACCAACTCCTCCTGAGCCGTAGAGCACAGGGGGAGTAATGTCATCAGAGTAATCAGTGCGACAAATCGTATTTTCAAATTCATTTTCGTCTTCGTCTTCGTTTTTCGTTTTCGTTTTCGTTAACGTTAACGTTTTTCGTTTTCGTTATCGTTTTCGTTAACGTTATCGTCCACACGGTGCCCAGGGCTTCAGCTGCTTGAAGAAGTCGTTGCCCTTGTCGTCAACCAGAATGAAGGCGGGGAAGTCTTCAACGTCAATCTTCCAGATAGCCTCCATACCCAGCTCGGGATACTCCACGCACTCGATGCTCTTGATGCTCGACTGGCTGAGCACAGCAGCCACGCCGCCGATGGTTCCCAGATAGAAGCCACCATGCTTTTGGCAGGCCTGCGTAACCACATCGCTGCGGTTACCCTTGGCAATCATCACCAATGAAGCGCCGTTGGACTGGAACTCGTCCACATAGGGATCCATGCGGTTGGCCGTCGTCGGACCCATAGAGCCACAGGGGTATCCCTCTGGGGTCTTAGCCGGTCCGGCATAGAGCACAGGATATTTCTTGAAGTAGTCGGGCATGCCCTCGCCGGCGTCCAGACGGGCTTTCAGCTTTGCATGAGCGATGTCGCGGGCCACAATGATAGTACCCTTCAGGTTCACACGGGTGCTGACAGGATACTTCGACAGTTCCTTGCGAACGGCATCGATACCCTGGTTCAGGTCAATCTCGATGCTGTTGGCACCCTCGCCGGCCTTGGCATACTCGGCAGGAATCAGTTCCGACGGATTAGAGTCCATCTTCTCCAGCCAGATACCGTCGCGGTTGATCTTTGCCTTGATATTACGGTCGGCCGAGCAGCTGACACCCATACCGATGGGGCACGAAGCACCATGGCGAGGCAGACGGATGACGCGGATATCGTGGGCCAGAGCCTTGCCGCCGAACTGTGCACCAAGACCAATCTTGTGAGCCTCTTCCAACAGCTTGTTCTCGAGGTCGATGTCGCGGAATGCACGTCCCGTCTCGTCGCCCGTGGTGGGCAGACCGTCGTAGTACTTGATGCTGGCCAACTTCACCGTCAGCAGGTTCTTCTCTGCCGAGGTACCGCCGATGACGAAGGCGATGTGATATGGCGGACAGGCGGCTGTACCCAGAGACTTCATCTTCTCAACCAGGAAAGGCAGCAGCGTGCCCTCATTCTGGATGGTAGCCTTGGTCATGGGGTAGAAATATGTCTTGTTGGCAGAGCCGCCACCCTTGGCAACCATGACGAACTTATATTCAGCACCCTCAGTGGCCTCGATATCTATCTGTGCAGGCAGGTTGCAGCGGGTATTCACCTCGTCGTACATATTGAGCGGGGCATTCTGCGAGTAGCGCAGGTTATCTTGAGTGAACGTGTTATAGACGCCACGGCTCAGAGCCTCTTCATCCTCAAAGCCAGTCCACACCTGCTGACCTTTCTCACCGTGGATGATGGCCGTGCCAGTGTCCTGGCAGAACGGCAGGATGCCACGTGCGGCGACCTCGGCATTGCGCAAGAACTGCAGAGCCACATACTTATCGTTCTCCGAAGCCTCTGGGTCGTTCAGGATGGCGGCCACCTGCAGGTTATGCTCGCGGCGCAGCATGAACTCCACATCGTGGAAAGCCTGCTGAGCAAGCAGTGTCAGAGCCTCCTTCGATACCTTCACAATTTCCTTGCCTTCAAACTCGCCAATGCTAATGCCGTCTTTCGAAAGCAATCTGTACTCGGTCTTGTCCTCGCCCACCTGGAACATCGGGGCATACTTAAAATCTACTACCTTAGCCATAATTGTATTTGTTTGATGTTTTTTATGAATTCTTCTTTATATTTTGCCGGACATGAGCGTTTCCGACACTTTCAAAAGGCAAAGGTACAAAAACTTTTCTTAATATCCTCACTTTTTGGGAACATTAACGAAATTACATCTATAGTGTTTAACCACAAATGTAAGTATAAAGTCCAAAACAGCTAAATTTCATTGCCGCAATTTCAGAGTGTGCCAAGGGCAAATACAGAGTGTGCCTGCCGTTGGCACACTCTGTATTTGCCCTTGGCACACTTTTCGAGCATTTTTACCAATGTTCGTATTTTTCATAATCACGACAGCTGATTACAGATACTTTATATAATACACATTCCTCACTTTCCTTACTGGCAGTCAGCGTAGGAAGTGAGGGATGTGTGGATGATTTGTTGTTTGCCTATATCAATACCCAAAGACTTCTTCAATGGTCAGCCGCTTGATAGGACCGATCTTCTCCAGCGACGGCATGTCGAGTTCCTTCTCGTCGCCAAGGATGACATAGCGGTAGGGCTTGCGGGTCATCTGCTGCTGCTCGAAGCGGACGATGTCGCTGAGCTGGAGCTGCTGGATGTCGCGATAGCGCTTGGCATTGAGGTCGTAGTCCAGACCCAGTCGCTGTGCGTTGATATAAGAGCTGATGACGCCGAGCTTGGTGGTGCGCTGCGAGGCCAGCTGCTTGATGACGGCCTCCTTTGCAATGTTGAAGGCGGCCTCCGACTGCGGGATGGTATCGAGAATCTGATGGAACTGGTTGATGCAGTCCATCATCTTGTCGTTCTGCGTGATGATGTGGGTAAAGAAGCTCTCCTTCTCGCCCTGCTTGCTGACGGGAGCATAGAGGGCATAGGCGTTATAGGCCAGTCCGCGGGCTTCGCGCAGCTCCTGGAAGACGATGCCGTTCATGCCGCCACCGAAGTATTCGTTGAAGAGCTGGACGGTAGCCACCTCGTCGGGATTGAAGTCGCGACCCTCATTGTGGTACATTCGCATGTAGATGTTCTTAGCATCGAAGGGGGCAATGACGACCTCGTTCTGAGGCGTCAGCTGCTTGGTGTAGGGCTGTCCCTCGGGCACGGCGGCCAACTTCTTGGGAGTGCGGTGGGCGCGCTTGATGACGGCAGAGAGTTCTTTCTCAGAGAGCGGGCCATAATATAATACGGTGTGCTGCATGCCGTCGAGGGCTCCCAGCAGTGCCAACAGCTGCTGCGGGTCGGCCTGACGCAACTGCTGCTCGGTCATGTCGCCTCGGCGCATGTTGTGAGGACCATAGACGGCATAGTGGTAGAGATAGTCGAAGCAGGTGCGCTGGTCGAGTTTGGCATCTGCACGGCCCTTGAGCACGAGATCGACATACTGCTCATACGACTCTGGAGTGGCCTTGGCATGGTGCAGCACATTCTCCAACAGCTGCAATGCCTCTGTCATGTTCTCGCTGAGTCCCGACAGGGTGATGTTCAGGTTGTCGCCGTTGACGTTGACGCTGTAGTTGCAAGCCAGCTTATAGAACTGCTGCTTAACCTGTGCGGCAGTCAGCTTGTCGGTGCCTACATAATCCAGATAGTTGGCAGCCACATCGTAGCGGTTGTCGTCCTCATGGCCGAACTCATAGCGGAACACCAGCGTAAAGAGGCCGTCGTCAACATTATGCTTGTAAAGAAGAGGTAAGCCCTTCTTCACCTCGCCCTTAGTGAGGTCGCGGCTGTAATCGACGAACTGCGGCTGGATGGGCTCCACACGCGACTGCTGGATTTCCTTTACAAACAGGCTCACCATGTCGCGGTTGGTGGGAATAGGCGTGATGGCAGGCTTGTCAATCTTCTTCTGGAGGGTATCAACGCCCTGCTTCTTATATACCACGGCATAGCCATCAGTGAAGTAGCGGCGGGCAAAATCGACAATCTGCTGCTTGGTCATGCCAGAGAGACGGTCAATCTGACTGACATGCTGCTGCCACGTCTCGCCGTTGATGAATGCGCTCATGTGGTTGCGTACCCGCCACTGGTTGTTGTCGAGGGCACGCTGATAGCTGAGCTTCTTGTTGTTGATGACTGACGACAGCAGGTCGTCAGAGAAATTGCCCTGCTTCAGATTCTCCAGCTCGCCCATCATGAGGTCTTTCACCTCCTGAAGCGACTGGCCGGGCTTGGGCATGCCAATCATAAGGAATGCCGAATGGTCCTGCTGGGTCTGAATGCCAGCCTGTGCCACCTGAACACGCATGTCCTGGTTGAGGTTGAGGTCGAAGATACCGGCCTTGCCGTTCGACAGCAGGTCCTCGATGACCTCCAGCGTGTCGCACTGCAGGTCGCTGGCCTTCTTGGCCAGCCAACCCACCCATACCTGGTCGGCCTGCTGACCGACAATGGTGGTGTCAGACGGGGCCGTCAGCGGGCGCTGTGCAGGGAACTCGGGCTGACGCACATCGGCACCGGGCTTCCACTGTCCGAAGTAGCGCTCGATGGTGCTCACCACCTGGTCGGGGTCAAAGTCGCCGGCCATACAGATGGCCACATTGTTGGGCACATACCATTTATTGAAGTAATTCTTGATATTGGTGATGCTGGGGTTCTTCAGGTGCTCCTGCGTACCGATGGTGGTCTGCGTGCCATAAGGGTGAGTGGGTGTCAGTTTCTTGCCCAAAGCCTGCCATATCTTGTCACCGTCGTCGGTCAGATAGATGTTATACTCCTCATAGACAGCCTCCAGTTCGGTATGGAAACCGCGTATCACCATGTGCTGGAAGCGGTCAGCCTGTATCTTGGCCCAGTTCTCTATCTCGTTGGAGGGGATGTCCTCGGTGTAGCAGGTGACGTCGTTCGAGGTGAAGGCGTTGGTACCCTGTGCACCAATGGCGGCCATCAGCTTATCATACTCATTGGGAATGAAGTATTGGGCAGCCACCTGGCTCACAGAGTCAATCCCGTGGTAGGCCTGGCGGCGCTCCTCTGGGTCGGTGAGACGGCGATATGCCTCATAGCGCTGCTCAATCTCGTCAAGCAGAGGTGACTCGGCAGCGTAGTTGCTGGTACCGAACTGCTGAGAGCCCTTGAACATAAGGTGCTCCAAATAGTGTGCCAGTCCCGTGGTCTCGGCAGGGTCGTTCTTCGAACCAGTACGCACGGCGATAAACGTCTGGATGCGGGGCTTCTCCTTGTTGACACTCAGATACACCTTCAAACCATTGTCCAGGGTGTAGATACGCGTTTTCGTCAGGTCACCCTGTACCGTCTCGTAGTCACGAGCCGATAAAGGCAAAAAGGTAAGAAGGTAAAAAAGTAAAACACTAAAATACTTCATAATACAATATTTAATTATCGATTCTTGTAAAACTTCAACTCTTCAATTCTTCAACTCTTCAATTCTTCAATTCTTCAACACTTCCTTCAATCTTCGTAATCAACCTCATGGTCGAGTTTTGAGATAAAATCGTCGAAGACTTCCTGATCAACGTCGCCCATCTCGAATTCCTTCTGAGCATCCTTGCGGATTTCGGCTATCCAGGCACGGCGTGCCTTAACATAGTCCTCGCGGATGCGCTGCATGGACTGTTCCGTAAGCATGTCGATGCCATAATAGTCGAGAATCAGCTTATAGGTCCATGCCCACTGGTATTCGCGGTAGTGGTCGTTGATGTCGTAGAAACGCTGCAGTACGTCCTTGATGCTCTCGATGCTACCCTTCTTGATGTCGTCGAGCAGGCGCTGCTCCTCGCTGGCAGGCAGCAGCAGACCTGAGAGGTCGTTCCACTGGCCTTCGCCAATCGTTGACGTCGGTTTACCGAGGAAGCCGCCCTTGACGGCACGCTTCAGCACGGCACCCATGTAGATGCGCAGGGCAATGTCGTAGTACTTGATACCTTTACGCAGCGATGAGGCATTGATGATATACTCGTGGTAATTGTAGCTCGACACGTTGTCGCCGCCAGCCTGACGCAGGGCTTCAAGAATCTTCTTGCCCTGAACAATCTCGCCGACAGTGAAAGGTGAGAGCCAGTCGAAGTTGATGATGCTCTTGCGGCTGCTGGCTGCTCGTTTGTCGCGCTTGGGCCATTTCTTGATGTCGCGGTAGAGGCCCACCGTGGTGATGTTACGGCCAGGCACAATATACATGGTCTCGCCGTAGGCCATCAGGTAGGCAAAGGGCAGACAGCGCATGTCGGGATGGTTCATCAGCTTGCCGAAGCAGACACTGAATGCACCTATCTTGGCGGGCATAAGCACATAGGCTCCCGAGGCCGTTTTCGTGCCGCGCTCCAGTGTGCCGTAGTGCAGCGGACCCATCTTGTAGGCATGATTTGAGAAGTTGGTGTTAGAACCGGCATTGTAGAACGAGAACTCGCCGCCGATGAGCAGGCTCGACTTGTGGTGACTGGCCGAGAAGGGTCCGCAGAAGGCGGCACAAGCCTCGCCATTGGCCATATATGAGTTGGCGAAGAACACACTGGCCTCAGCGGTGAAGCCGTTGGTAATCTGACAGGCCTCGCCCACGAAGCAGTCCTGCATCTTCACCGAGTTGGTGATGCTGCAGCCATTGCAGATGATAGAGTTCTCGCAGATGACTCCCGTCCCGATGAATACCGAGTCGTCCTTCGACGACAGGATGGTACAGTCGCTCAGACGGGCAGCACCATTTATTTCGCAGTCGTCGCGAACAACGGTATTTGTAATCTCCTTCGAGTTGATAATCTTCACGCCATTGCCCAGCGTACCGCGCTCGGGCTGGGTGAAGCGTATCTCCTCATTGATAAGTCGGGTGATGCAATCCTTCAGCTGGCGGTCCTTGAAGTATTTCACCATGAATGCTGCCAGCTGCGAGTTCAGGTCGCGGAAGAGGATAAGGTTGCCGTCACCCATCTCGTTGAGGACACTAATCTGGTGACCCTCGCCATAGGTAGCACCCTCAGTTGTCTCCATCGTCGAGATGTTAGATATATAACAGTCGTCGCCGATAGTATAGTTGTTGATGAAGTTGCCCACTTTCTCGATGAGGCAGTTGTCGCCAACAGTGACGTTGCGCAGTGTGGCGTCGTTGATGCCGGAATGTTTGGTAAAGCCCTTGGTCACCTCCACCTGCTTCTCAAACTTACCAAGGCGGATGTCACCATAGAATATCACTCGGTGGAATCCATAGGGCGAAAAGGCTTCGTCAACTTTTACACGTTCCCAGTTTTCGGCCCAACAGCTGTTGCTCTCGAGCACATTAATCTCCTCTTGTGTCAGATTTCTGTAGTTCTTCATATCTTTTTCTGTTTTTTATTTTTCTATTCATCGAGCCTGCTTGCGCATGAAACAACTCAAGAAGGCTCTGCTGCCGCTTAGTCGCAGCCGTCTATTTGATAAAGGAAGTCATTGTAGGGATACTTCTGAACGTGCAGTTCACGAACTTTCTCGTACAATATGCTGCGCAACTCGTCGATATTCTCCTTTTTCTTAGCAGAAATAAAAATGGGGGCGACAGTGAATTGTTCACTATTCACTTTCCCCTTCTCCATTACCTTTGCCATCCATGTCTTCTTCAGCTGTTCGAGCGAGATATTCTCCTTAGTGGGCTCCGTCAGGTCGTCCTCGTCCTGTGGTGTCCAAGTATAGGCATCAATCTTGTTGAATACCAGCAGCGACGGTTTCTCAGCACAACCCAGGTCAGCCAGCGTCTTCTCAACCACGCTGATCTGCTCCTCGAAGTCGGGATGAGAGATATCCACCACGTGTACCAGCAGGTCGGCCTCACGAACCTCGTCGAGTGTGGATTTGAATGAATCCACCAGGTCGGTAGGAAGCTTGCGTATGAATCCTACGGTATCGGCCAACAGGAAAGGCAGATTATCAATAACCATCTTGCGCACCGTCGTGTCGAGCGTGGCAAAGAGCTTGTTTTCTGCAAAGACGTCGCTCTTGGAGAGGAGGTTCATCATCGTCGATTTACCAACATTGGTATATCCAACGAGGGCCACACGAATGAGGCGCCCACGATTCTTGCGCTGAGTGGTCTTCTGCTGGTCAATCTCCTGCAGGCGCTGTTTCAGCAGCGTGATGCGATGAAGAATGATACGGCGGTCCATCTCCAACTGTGTCTCACCAGGACCACGCAGACCTACCGAGCCCTTGCCACCACCGCTGCCAGAGCCGCCACCCTGACGTTCAAGGTGGGTCCACAGTCGCTGCAGACGGGGCAGCATATAGCGGTATTGTGCCAGTTCCACCTGAGTCTTAGCCTCTGCCGTCTGGGCACGCATTGCAAAGATGTCAAGTATCAGCGAAGTACGATCAAGTATCTTCACCTTGAGCTCGCCCTCTATATTACGGATTTGCTTGGCGCTCAACTCGTCGTCGAAGATGACCATACCTACTGGTTGGGGAGGCAGACTTCCGTCCTCGGACTCTGGCGAGCCAGCGTCAAGCCAGTCGTAGTAGGCATCTTCCTGCTGTTTGATATATTGCTTTATCTCGTCGAGCTTGCCCTTGCCAACATAGGTTACCTGGCTTGGACCCTGCACCTTCTGCGTAAAGCGCTTCACAGTGACAGCGCCTGCTGTATCGGCCAGAAACTCCAGTTCGTCGAGATATTCCTTCGTCTTGGCCTCGTCCTGCTGCTGTGTAATAAGTCCAACAAGGACAGCGGTCTCGGCCTTGGCTTCGGAGATTACGAATTCTTTCATGAGTATTTTCTTTATTAATATGCGTGCAAAGATAATAATAAAAATGAATATATTCAGATGAATAAAGATATTTTTTATTACTTTTCACTATTACTTTTGCATTATTTTTTTATGTAGAAGCAAATTTTTCACCTTTCAATATTTAATTTTCACTTAAAATATGTACCTTTGTCGCCGATATATAAATAAAAACTTTATATTTTTATTATGAGAGTAATTATTGAATCTGACTATCAGAAAATGTCACAGTGGGCTGCCGAGCACGTAATACGTCGCATCAACGAGGCTCAGCCCACGAAGGAGAAGCCGTTTGTGCTGGGTCTTCCCACAGGCAGTTCTCCCGAGGGTATGTATGCCTGCCTGGTGAAAGCCAACAAGGAGGGGCGTGTTTCGTTTAAAAACGTGCTGACGTTCAACATGGACGAGTATGTAGGACTGCCTGAGGAGCATCCCGAATCGTATCACTCGTTTATGGCCCGCAACCTGTTCGATCACATCGACTGCCCTAAGGAAAACATCCACATCCTGAACGGCAATGCCAAAGACCTGGCTGCTGAGTGCGCTCACTACGAGGAGATGATCAAGGAGGCTGGCGGCATCGACCTGTTCCTGGGTGGCATCGGTCCAGACGGACATATAGCCTTCAACGAGCCTTATTCTTCGCTCACCAGTCGCACACGCGTTAAGACACTGACAACAGATACGATTATAGCCAACTCACGATTCTTCGACAATGATGTGAACAAGGTGCCCAAGCTGGCGCTGACTGTTGGCGTAGGCACTGTGATGGATGCCAAGGAGGTGATGATTCTGGTTAACGGCCATCACAAGGCTCGTGCACTGAAGGCTGCCGTAGAGGGTGCCGTGACACACGAGTGGACCATTTCAGCCCTGCAGATGCACCCACACGGCATCATCGTTGCCGATGAGCCCGCTACTGACGAGCTGAAGGTATCGACCTACAAATACTTCAAGGATATCGAAAAGGATAACCTGTAAGAATTGCAAATTCTGTATGAAGCATAAAAAAACTTCCAACCGTCGGGGTTGGAAGTTTTTTATTTCTTTAGTTTGAAGGAGTTTTCAATACTGCTAAGTTCTGCATTGAAAGCTTTGTCAACCTTCAGTCGCTGCTCGATGGTCGTACAGCTGTGGATGACGGTAGAATGATCGCGTCCTCCTATGAGCTGTCCGATACGAGAGGCAGGCATCTTGGTGTATTTCTGGGCGAGATACATTGATATCTGGCGCACAAGGACGTAGTCGCGCTTGCGGCTCTTGCTGAACACATGCTGCTGAGATACATTATAGTGACCGCACACCTTCTCAACGATGTCATCAACGGTGAGAGGCTTGTTGTCAACCTTCACAGCGCGCTTGATGATACGCTCTGCCAGTCGCATGTCGATACTGCTGTTGTAAACCACAGAGTACGCAAGCAATGAGTTCACCACACCTTCCAAGTCACGCACTGAACCGTTGGCAGTCTGTGCTATGTACTGTATCACATCCTCAGGAATCTGAAGACCATCGCGGCGGCACTTAGCATTGAGTATGTCAACGCACAACTGCACGTTGGGCTTCTCAAGTTCTGCTATAAGTCCACAAGCGAAACGTGTCAGCAGACGATCCTTCATACCCTGCAGGTCAACTGGCGGGCGATCGCTGGCCAGGATAATCTGCTTTCCGTTACGGAAGAGATGGTTGAAGATATGGAAGAATGTGTCAAGAGTCTTTGGCGATGTTGCCCACTCCTGTATATCGTCAACTATCAGCACGTCGATAGTCTGATAGAAGTTGATGAAATCGTTGACTGTATTGCGGCGTGTAGCATCAGTAAACTGCACCTGGAAGAGGCGAGCTGAAACATAGAGCACTCGCTTACGCGGGTACATTTCCTTACACTTTATGCCAATTGCATTGATGAGGTGGGTCTTGCCACAACCCGATGGTCCATAGACAAAGAAAGGATTGAATGTCGATTTGCCTGGATGCTCAGCAATTGAGAGTCCTACGGTGCGCGGCAGCTTGTTGCTGTCGCCCTCGATGAAACTCTGGAAAGTCTTGTGATGGTCGAGCTGCGGATTGATATCCTGCGGAACAGCGGCGTCGAGGATAGACGGTGACTTGTTGACACCTACCTGTGGCTGCGGCTGCTCGATAGAAACGTCTTCACTACCCTCCTCGTCGATAGTAAGTTTATGCTTCTTATCAACAACGATGCGGTATTTCAACTTAATATCGTCTCTGCCGAACACTCTGAAAAGCACTTTGCACAGCAATGGAACATAATACTGCTCCAGATACTCGTACACGTACCTACTTGGTACTTGTACCAGTAAAGTCCGGCTGTCTTCGTCATAGTTCTCGAAGGCTATTGGCGCGAACCATGTTCTGAATTGCTGCTCTTTGACAATCTCCTTTATTAATTGGAGGCAGTTGTCCCAAAGCGCCTTTGGATTTTTTTCCATGCGGCGAACGATTTTTATAGACGTTTTAGATATTTACAAATCGGTTTATTGTTTCCGGATGCAAAGGTCGCATTTTTTTTTGATATAAACAAATCTGTATTTTTTATCACTTCGTATTCATGAAGCCGTAACTTGCTATATTTGCGGCTGTTAAACGATTTATTGAAAATCCATTCTACACATCGCCCTTGCAAAAACGGAAATACTTACAAATCAACAACTTGCACATAACATGCACACGCACCTAGCAGCGTGCAAGATTTGCAGGCCGACATCTCAAAAAGTATGCTATATCAGGCACTTGTGGAACCATCTATACATAGTTATTGAATATCGCTGATTATTTAGACAAATTAAAAATTATGATGGAATTTTTATTTATCTTTTCTCCCAAAGACCGAGAAATGCACATAGCGCTTCGGGTGCGATTTGAGGTCGATTAGCAGTGAGTCGGCATCAGCTGCTGTCTGACTAAGATGATTATACAGCGAGGCATCACGCATGAGTAGTCCCAGTGAGCCTTCGTTGCTGTTGAGCTTGCGTGTCATCTCGTTGACATTGGCCAAAGTCTGGTTGACGCTTGCCGTCATGGCTGCCACATCGACAGCTGCCAGGTTTGAAGTCAGTTGCTGTGTATTGTCAAGCACTCCCCCAGCCTTTTGCATCATAGCTGGCACGTCGCGGTTAAGCGAAACTGAGAGGGTTTTCAGTTCACGGCTGGTAGTCTCGAGGTTGCCCGTCATTCCTTCCACATGATGCAGGGTGTTTGCCAGTGCAGGATCAGCCAATAGGACATTAAGATTTGCCAGTATGCTATCTAGTTTGGGCATCATAGCTTCAATGGCAGGTATCATCTCGGCCACCTTTCCCATCATGCCCTCCTGCTTACCTCCGCTTATTGTGTCACCCTTAGCCAATAGCTGAAGGGGATTATCTCCCAACGCGAGGTTAATCTTTATATTTCCCAGCAGGTCGCTGTCTATCTCGGCATGTGAGCCAACAGGAAGGTGCATGCGCTTGTCGAGTCCTATCTCGGCAACAATGATGCCATTAGGAGAATAGTCGTAGTCGATGGCTTTGACGACTCCAACCTTGTATCCATTGGCATATACTGGTGTAGATGATGACACTCCACTGACATCAGAGAAGGCCACATAGTATGTGTCGTCGTTGGAGAAGAGGGTAAGTCCCTTCAGAAACTGCAGTCCATAGAACAGCACTACGATACCAACGATGGCCACAAGTGCTATTTTCACTTCTTTGGTAAAGAATTTCATATCGCTCGCTACTTATTTAGTAATAATCGTTTTGTTGTCGTTATTCTCAGTCAGAATGCCTTACTTCTTTGCTCTGTTATTACGAAACTCCCTAATGGCTTCTCTGACGTCAGTTTTCTGCCCATTCTTAAAGGCTATGACGAAGGCCTGAGGGAAACGCTCGGCCAATTGCATGCGCAACTGGTTAGCCTCGTTGAAGTTGGTTGTGGCTCCTACTGTGTATTTGTACAAACCATTCTCCTGATAGCAGTCAACCTCAAGGCCTTTCAACTGAGTATCACCAGCTTTTAGCCGTGAACCGGATGCCAGCACCTGAACCTTGAAGACGGGAGCAGAAGAAGAAGCATTGACTGTAGAAACTGCAGCAGTATTCTGCTTAACGGTATCAGGTACGACAGGCGTAACTGGTTGGGGAGTCTGAGATACCACAGGTTGGGGAGTCTGCGAAACTACGGGCTTTGATTCCTCTGAAGCAACCTTCTGAGGCTCATCAGATATAGCTGGCGGAACCACAGCAGGAATGTTTACCTCACTTTTTTTTTCTTCTGCCTTATAGGGCACAGTAAAGCCCACATGGTTCTTCTGCTTGTAATCGACAAATGCCTGATATATGCCAGAAGCCAGTTTATCGACACCAGCCTGCGAACTCAGGAACTGCTCCTCATCTGGAGTAGAGATGAATCCCAACTCTATAAGACAACTGGGCATCGAGGTCTCACGAAGCACAAGGAAACCAGCCTGCTTTACACCCTTATTCTGGCGACCTGCTGAGGCACAAGTGCGACGCTGCACATAGCGGGCCAGCTCGACGCTCTTCGCCATATTGCGGTCTTGGATGAACTCAAACATGATGTAACTCTCTGCAGAGTTAGGGTCAAAGCCCTGATAGCGCTGCTTATAGTCTTTCTCTATCAGAATGACGGCATTCTCACGTTTTGCCACATCGAGATTGTCGGCAGCACGGTGCATACCAAGCGTATATGTCTCTAAACCTCGTGAAATTCGCCCCTTGGGCAAAGCATTGGTATGTATGGAGATAAACAGGTCAGCCTTGTTGCGGTTGGCGATATCAGCACGTGTATGCAGCGGTACAAAGACATCCGTCTTGCGAGTATAGACGACTTTCACATCAGGACAGTTACGCTCCACAAGTCGTCCGAAGGCCAATGCAACATTGAGGTTGATAGTCTTCTCCTTGGTGATGCTACCTACGGCTCCCGCATCGCCTCCACCATGTCCGGCATCAATAACCAGCGTGAACTTGGTGTTGGCTGCCACTGCCACAACGGTCAGCAACAGCATTATTGTCAGTATCTTTAACCTCTTTCTCATTTCGCGTGCAAAATTACTTAATTCCCACCACAAAACTGCACGTCAGGCACGAGTTTTATCATTTATTAAGTGTATTTCGACACCTGCGCCGTTGCAGTCGCCGCCTATCGGGGGATTAAGTTTGGTGATGGTAAGGTCGAGTGTTGTCACCTTGGGGAAGGTTTCAAACACTGCTGTAGCTATGCGGCCTGCCAGATGCTCTACCAGTTGCGAGGGAATATCCATCTCACGCTTGATGATGCGATAGAGCACTCCGTAATCCACTGTTACTTCTACCATATCGTGCTCCATGGCATAGCCTACATCAATACCGACTCGGGCCGAGACAAGAAAGTCCTGACCTACTGTCTGCTCCTGCGGAAGCACGCCATGATAGGCATGAAACCGTGCTTCCTTCAAATATATATATGAACTCTCAACCTTCACTTCAATTTCTCAATAAATAAACTACAATTCTTTAATTGTTCACCTTTTCACATCAACCGCATCTTGACGAGCCACAGTTCTTGCAGATAAGGCAGCCCTCCTGATAAACCAGGCTCTCGCTACCACAGTTGGGGCACTTCTGTCCCTTGGCCTCTGTGCCGTCCTGGATATACTTCTTCAAGGCACGCTCCACGCCGACTTTCCACGTGTTGATGCTCTCGCTCTTGAGCTGAAGCGATGACACGAGCTTGATGACATGGTCGATAGGCATACGATAGCGCAGCACACCGGAGATGAGTTTTGCATAGTTCCAGTATTCGGGATTGAACTTCTCAGAGAGTCCCTCGACGGTGGTCTTATAGCCGCGCTTGTTCTCGAACTGGAAGTCGTAGCGCTTAGTACCGTCCTCATTGACCTGTTTGATTATCTTACCCTTGGTCACTGTCTTAGGCAGCACGATACCTTCGTCGTCGTCCTGCAAACCAGTGAAAATCTCGTAGGGATATCCGTCGAGTAAGCCCACAAAGGCCACCCACTTGTCCTTGTTGTTCTGGAAACGCACCACGTCGCACTCCAGTTCCTTAGGTCTTACCTCGGTTACCTCTGGATGCTGACATGGAGCAGAGGGGCGCTTCTCCTCGATGTTATTATCCTTGGTAGTATCTTCCTGTCTTCCGTCACCATTCTCCTGACTATTGTTTCCAGAGTCCTTCTTATCACTCTTCGACACGCTGATCATGACGCCAGCACGAGAGCCATCGCGGTAGATGGTACAGCCTTTACATCCTGAGCGCCATGCCTCGACATAGAGACGGTTAACCAAAGCCTCATCGACATCGTTGGGCAAGTTGACAGTGACACTGATAGAGTGGTCAACCCACTTCTGGATGGCACCTTGCATGCGCACCTTCATCAACCAATCTACATCATTTGCTGTGGCTTTATAGTATGGTGACTTGGCAACCAACTGGTCAACCTCCTCCTGGCTATAGCGCTTAGAAGTGTCATAGCCGTTAACCTTCATCCACTCCATAAACTTGGGATGATATACGATGTACTCCTCAAATGAGTCGCCAACCTCATCTACAAAATCAACATGCACATCAGTATCGTTGGGGTTTACCTTGCGACGACGCTTATACACCGGCATGAACACGGGTTCAATACCACTGGTAGTTTGAGTCATCAGCGAAGTTGTGCCTGTAGGAGCAATAGTAAGACAGGCGATATTACGGCGACCATACTTCACCATATCGTCATACAGTTGCTGGTCGGCCTGCTTCAAGCGCATGATAAACGGATTCTGTGCCTCACGGCTGGCATCAAACACTTCGAAAGCTCCACGCTCCTTAGCCATCTCCACACTTGAGCGATAGGCATTGAGGGCCAGAGTCTTATGGACCTCTACTGAGAAGTCGGTAGCTTCTTGTGTACCATAGCGCAGTCCCATGGCGGCTATCATATCACCTTCGGCAGTGATTCCGACACCAGTACGGCGTCCCTTCGAACTCTTATCCTTGATTTTCTCCCACAGGTGCATCTCAGCGCCCTTCACCTCTATCGACTGCGGGTCACTCTTCACCTTCTCCATGATAAGGTCAATCTTCTCCAATTCCAGATCTACGATATCGTCCATCAGTCGCTGAGCCATCCGGACATGCTTCTTGAAGAGGTCGTAGTCGAAATAAGCATCCTTGGTGAAAGCGTTCTTAACATAAGAATACAGGTTGATACTCAGCAGGCGGCATGAGTCGTATGGACACAAAGGAATCTCGCCACACGGGTTGGTAGATACAGTGCGGAAGCCCAGGTCGGCATAGCAGTCGGGGATACTCTCGCGCAGGATGGTGTCCCAGAACAATACGCCAGGCTCAGCGCTCTTCCATGCATTGTGGACAATCTTCTCCCACAAAGCCTTTGCACTTATCTCCTTGCGCACGCTAGGCTCGGCACTATCAATGGGGAACTGCTGCACATAAGGCTTATCCTCAGTAGCAGCACGCATAAACTCATCGTCAATCTTAACACTTACGTTGGCTCCTGTTACCTTACCCTCCGTCATCTTGGCATCGATGAACGACTCAGAGTCGGGATGCTTTATGCTGACACTCAGCATCAGAGCACCACGACGCCCATCTTGTGCCACCTCGCGCGTACTATTACTATAACGCTCCATAAACGGAACGAGGCCAGTAGATGTCAGTGCAGAATTGTTCACTGGCTGACCTTTGGGACGTATGTGACTCAGGTCGTGCCCCACACCACCACGGCGCTTCATCAGCTGAACCTGTTCCTCGTCGATGCGAAGCACACCGCCATAGGAGTCAGCATCTCCGTCAAGTCCTATCACAAAACAGTTCGACAGGGAAGCAATCTGATGATTGTTGCCAATACCAGTCATAGGGCTACCTGCAGGGACGATATAGCGGAAATGGTCGAGCAGGTCGAAAATCTGCTGAGCTGTCAGCGGATTCTTATATTTCTGTTCGATGCGAGCCACCTCATTGGCAATACGCCAATGCATCTGCTCTGGCGATTTCTCGTAGATATTGCCAAACGAATCTTTCATTGCGTATTTGTTTACCCAAACACGGGCAGCCAGTTCGTCGCCACCAAAATAAGCCAGTGAGGCTGCGAAAGCCTCGTCATACGTATATGTTTGCATAAGATTGTAGTTTATTGGCGACAAAGGTACAAATAAGTTTTCTATTTTAGGAAACTTTTCCCATAAATATTTTAAAAAAGTTTTCCGTTTCAGAAAACATTCTGTATCTTTGCAGCATGAAAAATCTAGCAACTCGTCGCACTATCCGCAAATACAGCGACAAAGAGGTGAGCGAAGAACTGCTCAACCGCCTCCTCACTGAGGCCAGTCGTACACAAACCATGGGCAACCTGCAGCTATATAGCGTGGTAGTAACCCGCTCGCAAGAAGTGAAGCAGCAGTTGGCACCAGCTCATTTCAACCAGCCAATGGTGACTCAGGCTCCCGTGGTGCTTACTATCTGTGCCGACTTCAACCGCACCTCCACGTGGGCACGATGCCGCAAAGCAGAACCTGGATACGACAATTTCCTAAGTTTTATCAATGCCGCTACCGATGCTCTGCTATATACGCAGACGCTATGCAACCTGATGGACGAAGAGGGACTCGGATACTGCTATCTGGGCACCACAGTTTATATGCCGCAGATGATTATCGACACGCTGCAGCTGCCCAAACTGGTGATGCCCGTAGCTACCCTGACTGTGGGATGGCCCGACGAAGAGCCTCAACTATCCGACAGGCTGCCGATGGAGAGTTTCGTACACAGCGAGACATACTCCGACTATCTGGCCAACGACATCGACACATATTATTATAATAAGGAGCACCTGCCAGAAAACCTGCATTTCGTGGAAATCAACAAGAAAGAGACACTCGCACAGATCTTCACTGACATAAGATATACCCGAAGTGACAACGAGGCCATGTCGGATGGTCTTCTCAAGGCTTTGAAGAAACAGGGGTTCCTACCCTATTGGGTACGAATCTAAGGTCGGTCGTCTGACAGAGAAAAGGACAACTTTTTACAGGTACTATTGCATTCTCGACTGTTTCTTGAGTTTGCCAACTGCATGCTCAAGACTCTCACTGGGTTCGATGATGTTGTAATCGGCCCAGAACAGTTCGTCTTCAAAATACTCTACCTTATCATAGAAGCGCTCTTTTATACCAAACGAAGAGCGCCCAAGCGGCTTCTTCACACCACGTCCGTGCTGCATGCGCTCAGTAACCACCATCTCGCTCACTGTAGTATATGTAGAGGCAAACAGGCGTCGCTTCCAGTCGCAGTTGAATCGCATCACGTTGCGAAGATAACTCATGCGGGTTACTCCTGCCTCATCGGTGTCATAAACTACCGTTACTGATAGTTCCCTTGGGTGGAAGCGCAATCCCATAGGCTTGCTCACCAGCATATAGTCGGCAGCAATACGCCAGTCGCGCATGTCGAGTTCAAGTTCAGCCCTGGTAATGGCCAATGTCTGCTGGTCGATATACACAAGTCCCTTCATCAGTGGCGAGAGCAGTGTGCCCACAGGCTCCATACGCACCACATACTGAGCCCTGTCGTTGATATGCACAGGCAGTTCCATGTGCAACTGGTAGTGTGACAGGTTTTCAGAATTCAGCAGATAGTCGCAGTTCTTTGCCACGTCAACCATCAAGGGGAGCACAGGACCACCCTGGATCTTCACTCCTAACGTGTCCTTCGACCTCATGCTCATCAGGCGCCTGCCCTTGAGAATGGCCACACGATCGTAGCCAGGTCCCTTCAGATAGTCCGACTTGTACATGTCTGTCACAGCCTCGGCAACAGAGATGAAACGCGAGCCTCGCTGTGCTGTCTCACGATAGAAGCAGCGTGCCAGTTCTGGCTCCATAGGATAATTCTTCTCTATGCGCTGAATGGCAGCCTTCAGTATATCCTCAGGGTCGTTGACAGACACGACGATCTCGCTAAGTACTACAGAACTACCCTGCATTCTGATATGCAGATTATCAGTAGAGCCTTCTTCTATTCTGAACCTGCGCGTCTTATACCCGATATGGCTCAACTGTACATATTGCGGGCGCTGGACAGTCTTCAGCGTAAATCGCCCATCATCGTTGGTCACAGTGCGCACGTCGCTGCCTTCAGCCATAATGCTGACATGTGGCAAGGGCTGACCCGTCTGCTGGTCGGACACTTGTCCACTAATTATGGTCTGTGCTGTCATCGTCATGCCAGGGAACAGCACTGCCAATATCAATATAAGTAACCGCGTCTTCATAATACCAAATATCTATCGTTGCAAATATCGGAATTAAAAACGAATATTCCAAATAATTGAGCATATTTTTTTAATTATCAACAAGATATCTCAACAACGAGGGGTGTGGCAAATCATTTTTTTACCACACCCCTTCAGTATTATGATGACTGTATCTTACTCCAGTACGATGGGCTTGTACTTAGGAACAAGTGCCTTCATGATGCACCAGCCAATAAGGTAGGCTACTGCACAGATGCAGAACACTACCATGTAGGCAGCAGGCTTGCCATCGAATCCAAAGAACGAGAAGGCAGCACCCTGCTCTGCAGCCCAGTCGAAGAACTTACCAGAGCCCAGGTTGATGCTCATCGAGCCAAGACCTCCTGCCATGGTGCCAAGACCTACGATTGTACCAATGGTTGACTTCGGGAACATGTCGCCAATGGTAGAGAAGAGGTTGGCAGACCATGCCTGGTGTCCTGCACCAAGCAGACCGATAAGGATAGCAGGCCACCAAGCGCTATATGCACCCATAGGCTGTGCGAATAGACCCAGCACAGGGAAACATGCGAAGATGAACATTGCACGCATACGGCCCAGATATGGGTTCATTCCCTTTTTGTCAACGAAGTAAGTGGGCAGGTATCCACCTCCGATGCTGAGGATAGTAACAATGGCATAGAGAGTGAAGATAAGAGCAATACCCATAGCAGAGTCGCTGGTGTAGCCATACTGGTCAGAGAAGTAAGCAGGAGCCCAGAACAGGAAGAACCACCATACACCGTCAGTCATGAACTTACCAACGAGGAACGACCATGTCTGCTTGTAAGTGAAGCACTTCAGGAACGGGATAGTCTTCTCCTCCTTGACGGTCTCACGATCCTGAGCCTCAGCCAGGTCGTTATCCTGCTCAATATAGTTGAGCTCAGCCTGGTTTACGCGCTTGTTCTGAGCGGGCTTCTCATAGAGCCACATCCACAGTGCCATCCACACGAAGCCGAGGGCACCAATGATGATGAAAGCCATCTCCCAGCCCCATGCACGTGCCAGCAGGGGGATAGTGGCAGGAGCAGCCAGAGCGCCCACTGATGCACCACTATTGAAGATAGATGTTGAGAAAGCGCGGTCTTTCTTTGGGAAGTACTCAGCAGTGGCCTTGATGGCAGCAGGGAAGTTACCAGCCTCACCAACAGCAAGTATGAGTCGGCAGCTCAGGAACAGCCATACCGAGATGGTAGCGATAGCCACAGCAGCGTCGCCAGTGAGCTGGCCCAGCTGTGCCACAGAGTCATATCCCTCTACAGTCATTGCCACCCATCCGCAGCCAGCGTGCAGCACAGCACCCAGCGACCATACGAAGATAGCGATGAGGTAACCCTTCTTGGTGCCCATCCAGTCGATGAACTTACCAGCAAAGAGGTTTGCAATGGCATAGAACAGCGAGAACATACCCGTTATCGTACCATAGTCACCATCAGTCCAGTGGAACTCAGGGGCAATAAAGTCCTTCCATGTAAGTGATAAGACCTGACGGTCCATGTAGTTAATGGTGGTTGCCAAGAACAGCAACGCACAGATGACCCAACGGAAGTTGGACATTTTTGTTTTTTGAATTGGAGCCATAGTTTTTATTATCCTTAAATCGTAAATTACTTAATGTCGATGACGGGAATATTGTCCTTGTCGTTGTAGTACAGGTTCTCGCCAGCCATACCCCAGATGAAGGTGTAGTAATATGTGCCTGCAGCAGCGTGCATCGACCACTCTGGCGACATGATGGCCTGCTCGTTGTGCAGCCATACCACGCGACTCTCCTGCGGCTCTCCCATGATGTGAGCAATAGTCTGCTCCTCAGGCAGGTTGAAATAGTAGTAAGCCTCGATACGGCGACCATGAGTATGAGGAGGCATCGTGTTCCATGCAGCGCCAGGATTCAGCTGTGTCAAACCCAGCTGCAGCTGGCAGGGGCCTTCCTCCAGCACGTCGTTGACAATGAGCTTATATACAGTGCGGTTGTTGCACTCTTCCAGCGAACCCACGGGGCCCCAAACGGCAGCCTTCAGCGAGCCCTTTCTACCATCGAGAGTAACCCACTGTGTCTTATAGTGCTGATGGGCAGTGGCAGAATTCAGGTAGAACTTGGCAGGTTTCTTGGCATCCTTCGAGCGGAAGAGCACCTCCTTGTTGACGTCCTTATCCTTGCCAATATGGCCACGACCTATGTAGAGAGCCTCTTTCGGAGCCAGTGCATATTCCTTGCCATCAACGATGACCACACCATCGCCCTGTCCGCAGTTCACAACACCGAGTTCGCGGTTGTAGAGGAAATACTTGTCCTTGATGCCCGGATCGACGTCGAGTCCCAGGTCGCGGAAGTTCTCGAGTTTCAGTGTTTTGTTAACAGGCATAGCACCGCCAAAGATAAAGCGGTCGTAGTGCGAATACGTCAGGTTAATCTCGTCAGCCACCATCACCTTCTCCATCACGAAGCGCTCGCGGAGAGTCTTGGTGTCGTAGTGTTTCACGTCCTCCGGATGGCATGCCGTCTGGAAGTTGACATTCTGCTGGGCAGATACTGTCAGTAAATTGCCCAGAAGAAGTACAGTTACAATAATTGTTTTTTTCATATCTTTGTTTTCTTAATTAAACTCTTTCTATTTCTTTCTTAAAAACTACTTGGATTCCTTATTCTCTTTCATGATGCGCATGCGGTTCCACACCACCATTCCTATTGTAATTAATGTGAGGACACCAGCACCAATCCATTTCAGATAAGCCACGCATTTGTAGATAACCCATCCGAAGAGCGATGACGCAAAGTCGAGGGCGCCACCCTCAAAGCCTGCGGGAATGTCAGCAGCCTTGTCGCCAGTCTGTTCGAAGACGGTATGGGCAGCCTGGGTGAAGGCAGGAGCCATGTCAGTGACGAAATAGAGACCTACAGCCAGTGCCACGAGACCAATGATGAACGTCTTCACCACGTTACCCTTGGTAAACGGCAGCACCATGGGGAACAAGTAGAACATGCCTGCCAGCGATGCCAGCGGCAGGAACTGGTTGCCGGGCAGCACCACAGCGAGTCCCAGTGCCACGGGAATCAGCAACAGCGATACGACGAGCGTCGTAGGATGTCCAATAACCACAGCAGGCGACATGCCTATATACACCTTCTTACCATTGAACTTCTTCTTGACCACCTCCTGTGTTTTCTCAGCGATGGGCTTCAGACCCTCGATAAACAGCGACGTGATGCGCGGAATAAGTTCCATCACGGCACCCATGGTGACACCCAGGAAGAGCACCTTCTTGATGTCGAGCTGAGCCAGCGCACCAATCAGCGCACCAACGATGACACCCAGTACCAGTGGCTCGCCCATGACACCGAACTTCTTCTTCATGCCCTCGGCATCGATGTTCAGGCGATTGAAGCCAGGAATCATGTCCAGCGCCTTGCCAATAGTCAGTGCAAAGGGCACAAAGCTCTGGCAGAAAGGCTGTGGGATAGATATTCCCTGCCACTCAGGATAGTATTCCTGGAACTTATCGGCAGTGAGGTCGGCCATCACCAAAGTGACGATGTAGCACACGATGGCAGCAAAATAACCCCACATCAGGCTCTGGTCCATCACGAAGTATGCTACAGCCCCGATGAAGGCGAAGTGCCAGTAGTTCCACAGGTCGATGTTGACAGTGCGTGTGCAGCCTGTGATGAGCAACAGGAAGTTTACTCCCAGGCAGATTGGGATGATAAGCGCACCCACAGCCGTATTGTATGCTACTGCAGCCGCAGCAGGCCATCCCATGTCGAACACCTTCAGCTGCAGGTCGTACAGCTGTGATATTTCGCTCAGAGGTCCACCAAAGTTAGTAGTGAGCAGGGCTGTCACGATGCCCAGTCCTACGAAACCTACACCCACATAGAGTCCGCTCTTCAGCGAGCGTCCGAATTTCAGGCCAATGCACAGGCCAATGATAGTAAACAGTATAGGCATCATTACCGATGCGCCCAGACTGATAATGTAACTAAATACTTGTTCCATTTGTATAAAATATCGATATCTTTGTTTGTTTTAGCGTATTCGTGTGCAAAGATAATAAAAAAACGGCGAACGCACGCACGTTTCACCGTTTTTTTCTTACTCAATCGTTAACGTTCACCTGTATCGGAATATCTGACAGGGATAATATAGTGACTCTTAACTCAGTCCTGAAAATATATCTTCTTCACCCTACTGCTTACGCTTGTCAGCACTTCGTAGGGGATGGTGTCAAGGGCGTCGCTGAGCACGGTGACGGGCAGGTGCTCGCCAAAGATCTCAACGCTGTCGCCCTCGTGGACATCGGGGATATCGGTGACGTCAATCATGGCGACATCCATACAGATATTGCCCACGTATGGGGCTTTCTGTCCGTTTACCAGACAGTAGCAGGCTCCACGTCCAAGATGGCGGTTCAATCCGTCAGCATAGCCTATGGGGATGGCGGCAATGACGGAGTCGCGCGTCAGGATTCCCTTGCGGCTGTAGCCCACAGTATCCTCCTTAGGCACATGGCGCAGCTGTAGTATAGTGGTCTTCAGCGTGCTCACAGTAGAGAGTATGCGATTGTCGCGAGGGTCAACACCATATAGTCCAAGACCCAGACGGCACATATCCATCTGGCGCTCTGGGAAATGCTCTATGGCAGCACTGTTGTCCATGTGTCGCAGTATCTTATGGCTGAAGGCTGCCTGCAACTTGCGGCTGGCCTTGTCGAACTTCTCAAACTGCATGGCAGAGAAGGGATCGAAGTCGTCGCTGTCGCTACCCACGAAATGGCTGAATACGGAGCGCGGGATGATGGCATTCTGCCCTTTCAGTCTGCTGATAACCTCGTCGATGTCATGCTCAGGGTCGAATCCCAGTCGGTGCATGCCAGTATCAAGCTTGATGTGGACAGGCCATCCCGTGATACCCTGCTTGTCAGCGGCATGTATCAGGGCATCCAGCAACCGGAAGGAATACACCTCAGGTTCCAGATCGTAGTCGAACATGGTCTTGAAGACCGTCATCTCGGGATTCATAATCATAATATTCTGTGTAATCCCGTGACGTCGCAACTCGGCACCCTCATCGGCTACAGCCACTGCCAGGTAGTCAACACGATGGTCCTGCAGAGTCTTCGCCACCTCCACAGCACCAGCCCCATAGGCATCAGCCTTGACCATGCACACCAGCTTTGTCTCTGGCTTCAGGAACGAGCGGTAGTAGTTGAGATTGCTTACCACAGCATTGAGATTCACCTCCAGGATAGTCTCGTGCACCTTCTGTTCCAGCAGTTCAGTGATACGATCGAATCCAAACAGTCGTGCTCCCTTGATTAGTATCACCTCGTCGTGCAGCTGGTGGAACAAGTCGCTACTGACGAAATGCTCCACATCGTCGAAGAACCACTTATCCGCCACCTTTATCTTGTCAGCCTGTGCTGGCAGTGCACGTCCAATACCAATAAACCTGCCTACACCTCGTTTCTCGCAGAGGTTTCCCACCTCGCTATAGAGTTCGTCGTGAGTCATGCCGCTCTGGAAGATGTCGCTGAGGATAAGCGTCTTCTTCAACTGAGGCACACCTTCGCGCCTTGACATGAAATCCAGAGCGATATCCAGCGAGTTGATGTCGCTGTTGTATGAGTCGTTGATGATTGTGCATCCATGCAGTCCCTGCTTCACTTCCAGTCGCATGGCCACTGGTTCGAGTCGTGCCATACGCTCAGCCAACTGCTCGGGAGTGACGCCAAGATACAGAGCAGTGGCAGCCACAGCCAGCGAACATTCTATGCTGGCCTCGTCGCAGAATGGCAGCTGATATGTGCCCAACAGTTCGTCGCGATGCCATCCCAGTCGCTTTCCCTTGAACTCAGAGCGGCGTATGCAGCGACTTATAAGGTCGTCGTCAGCATTGTATATTATCACCTTGGCATCATGAAAGAGGCGCAGCTTCTCCATGCATTTCTCCTCCATCGAGCGGAAATTCTTCTGGTGTGCAGCACCCATCGACGTCAGCACTCCAATGGTGGGCTGGATAATGTCGCGCAGATGGTCCATCTCGCCCATCTGACTGATACCTGCCTCGAATATTCCCACCTCGGTATGCTCGTTGAGCAGCCATACAGAGAGCGGCACTCCTATCTGCGAATTGTAGCTCTTAGGAGAGCGAGTGACAACATGGTCGGGCGACAACACCTGATACAGCCACTCCTTGACCATCGTCTTGCCGTTGGACCCCGTGATGCCCACCACGGGCATGTCGAACTCGTCGCGATGGCGCTCTGCCAGTCGCTGTAGTGCAGCCAGCGGAGAGGGGACGATGAGGAAGTTAGCATCTGCAGCCCCCTCCAAACCTTCTCCCATAGGGGAGGCTTCAGTTTCCCTCCCGGTGAGGTTCTCCACCACGAAGTTGCGGACACCGCGGCGATAGAGGTCTTCAATATACTTATGGCCATCGTTGCGGCCCGTTTTCAGTGCGAAAAACAAGGTTTCCTCAGGGAAACACAGTGAGCGGCTGTCAGTGAGCAGCCAGTGAATATTAGCGTCAGCAGTGCCGATGCGTCGCGCTCCAATGAGCGTAGTAATTTTCTCTATAGAATAATTCATAGTGCGAAGGTAGGATATTTTTTCCGTAACTCAGCAACTTTTAACATAGTTTTATCCATCAGTGCCTTATATTCCGGTGCTTCAGGATTGAAAGGTTTGTGTGCCAGTGCCTGTTTCAGCGGGCGCCACTCTTCGAGAAATGCCTTGGCAGAGGGCGAGAACATGGTTTCCACCAGTCGCTCCCAGATGTAGCCTACAGCCTGCTGTGAGGGGTGCAGCATGTCGGGGGCGTAGAAGCGGTAGTCGCGCAACTCATCGAGGACTATTTCGTAGGAAGGAAAGTAGGAAATTGAGAATTGAAAATTGAAAATTGAAAATTGAGAATTGGAAATTGAAAATTGAGAATTGGAAATTGAAAATTGAGAATTGGAAAATTGATTTATTAACTGTTTGATGGCGAGGAGGAGGGTAGCCTTTGACAGCTGGCTCTCGTGGTAGCCATATTTGCGATAGCGTATAGGACTTACTGTCAGCACTATGCGCACTGAGGAATTGTGCAACCTAAGCAGCTTAACAGCCTGCAACAGATAATCAGCACACTGCTCTGTAGTCAGTTCCTCCTCCTGGAACAGCGACTGTGGGCGCTTCTGGCAGTTGTCCACTATCTCGCCAGTCTCCTTGAGGCGGTAAACGTGGTTGGTACCCAGCGTGAGGAATACCGTCGAGGGCAATGGACTACGCTCATCAGCGAAAAACCTCTCTATGGTGTGCAGTATGCTGGCGGGGTTATACATCGTGCCATAGGGATTCACTGTCACAGGGAATCCCTCTTCACGAAAGCATTGCCCTATGGAGTCGGCAAAGCACGAGCCCACGAAGAGCATCTCTTCGCATGGCTCTATCTCAAAGTCTGGCTTCTGTATATCTACTATCGTCCTGAATTCCATTATTTTAATTCATAACGCATAATGCATAATGCATTAAATGATACTTTAGCTTCTGCTCACTTGTAGGCCAGTCTTCGAGAGTGTCATCTCTACGAAACGGGCATTGCGATTAGGCTGAGCGGCAGTCAGTATCTGCTTGATACGCACAGCAGCCTCAGGGTCTTTCGCTACCATATAGAGATAACCGCCTCCGCCAGCGCCTGGCAACTTGTATCCCAGGCAAAGGTCGTCGATGAGGGTAGTGATACGCTGCACACTCTCAGGATTCGTACCTGAGTCGATGAGCTGGTTCTGGGCCCACGTCTTGCGGATAAGGCGTCCCATCTCCTGGAAGTCCTGCCGCTGTATGGCCTCGTACATATCTTTAGCATGCGACTTCATGGCTCGCAACTGCCTCAGTTCTGCTCCGTTGTTGAGGAACATGCGTCGCACTATCTCTGCCAGTATGGTTTTTGCCGTACGTGTGATGCCAGTGTAATACAGCAAGTGGCACTGGCGGTATTCTGGCTGAGTGTAGAGATGGTCGGGCAGCCAGAGCGCCATGGGATTCTGACAGAAGCCTCTCTGTGTCTCAAGCAGTTTCACTCCATCGAGTATTCCTCCGAACTGGTCTTGCCATCCTCCACCTGTCGTCAGCAGTTGCTCCAGTATCAGCACGTGGCGCCCTATCTCACTCTTATCCCACTCCAGTCCGCAGAAGTCGCTGACAGCTCCCAGCACGGTGGCTGCCAGTATGCTGCTCGTACCGAGTCCGCTGCCTGCAGGCACGGCAGAGAGCAGTGTCAGTTCTATTCCGCACCCGAAGTGCTGCAACTGCTGCTGCAGCGACTGGTAGTTGTCTTTTGAGAACGCTGGCAGGAATCCAGCCAGTGCCAGTGCTGCCTTGGGAATGGAGAATGGCGACCCCACCTTATTATATTCTGCCAGCTGCTCGTAGGAGTCAATTATCTCTACTGCTCCCAGGTCGATGCTGCGCAGTACGATATGTGGGTCGCGACATGGCTTGACAAATGTCTGCAATGGTGGCTGGCCATTGAGTTCTATGGCGATGTTCACTACCGAACCTCCCTCCATCAGACAGTATGGTGGAGTGTCGGTCCATCCTCCTGCCAGGTCGATGCGCACAGGCGAACGGCTCCACACTATCTGGTCGTCATACACAGAGCATCGTGGAGCGTTGCGCAAACTGCCTGCATCGCCGCTGCCTCCTGCTCCCAGCATGATTGCATCGCGCAACAGTGCGAAGGCTCGCTCGCTCTGCCCACGGAACATGGCGTCGTGTATGCGGGTCATGAGAGGAGCATCGTCGGGCAGCTGTTGCGGCAGTGGTATCTGCATTCTCTCAAACTCACTGGCGGCATCGTCAAGGTCGAGCTGGTAGAACACGCTGTGCTCCCAGTTGCTGGCCAGTGCTGTCCAGTTCTGGCGTCTGAAGGCCTCGCGCTGTGCAAAGAGGCGCCGCAGGTTGGCACGCTCCGCCACCTCGTTGCTGTTGACAGCCTCGTCAATATGGTAGCGTCTTATCTCGTAGTCGCTGTCGCCCACGGGCACCACGTCGATGCACTCCCCAGGCTCCAACCGGATGTCCCAGTCGTTTTCGGGCACGCCTGTCACCACATTGTCGTGCGTCAGTTGCCATCGTGGTCCCACGTAGCTGTTTTCTATCCAGATATTATGGTTTTCGGGAGTAAACGAATAGCGTGTGATGGCATTCTGGGTGAATATGCTGGGCTGGGGCTTGCGGTCATGGTGCATGATGTCGCGCTGGTCGTTGACGATATTCTGTATGGCCACTGTCGATGATATCATCTCACGCGAAGTGCCGAAGTGATAGAATTCACCTCCAGGCAGCGGTACTATGGCTACCGTGAGCTGTCGCAGTTCCTCGTCGTCTATTTCGGGATTGGTGCCCAGGGCACGTCCGAACTCCCCGTAGAGGTCGTACTCCCCCACACTACGCTTCATAAGCAGTTTGACGGCACGGTCACTGAGTATCCAGATGCCTATATCAGTGAGGTAGAAATGCTCTTTTTGCAGGTCCGACAACTGCTGCACTGATGGTTTCTGCAGCATCATCTTGAGCACTCCGGGAGTGCGGCGCTCGCTGACGAAGACTCCATGATTGCGGGCAATAGAGGCGTCGAGCCACAGGCCATAGCACACCACATCGGCATCAGGTATCTGACCTATTCTCTCTGCAGCACGTATATACACGTCGCCACTCACAATCATGGTGGTAAGGCGCTTTGGTGCAGCGTCCATCATGCGCTCATATAGCGGCAACTGCAGGTCGAGCAGTGTCTGCGAGAGTCGCTGTCCGCGCTCCCAGCGGAACACGGGTATTGGTGTGAGCACCTTGCCGCTCACAGCGTATGACGGCAATCGACGGCTCTGTCCGCCAGCATGCAGTATGATACGCTTCTCTGCTGCCAGCCAGCGGTCGAAATTCTCTTTTTCGTCTTCGTCCTCCGTTTTCGTCCTTTGTCCTTCGTCGAAAGCAAAAGCCTGCTGCAAAGCCCACGTTGTGCCTCCTCCCGAGCCCAGTCGATGGCCTATAGGATCGCAGGTGCAGAAGAATTCATCACGCGACAGTCCCGTGACATCGTGGAAGCAGTCGACGAGATTAGGCGGCAGCGACAGTATCTTTTTCATCTTTCCTGTTCTTACGTACAACACGCCATACCAGCAACAGCAGCACCACGAGCAGCAGGGCATATCCCACATAGGCCACAGTCTCAGTGCGGTCGATGCTCTTGGGGAAGAAGCTCAGCACCACCTCGTGCTTGCCTGGCTCCACGCGCAGGGCTCGCAGCACGTAGTTGACGCGTCCCACGGGCTTCTCCACTCCATCTACTGTAGCTGTCCAGCCAGGATAATATATTTCAGAGAACACTATTATTCCGCCCTTGCCCGACTGCACCTCGTAGGTCAGCTGGTTGGGCTCGTAGGCCTTGATGGTCACCATGCTCAGCGAGTCTTGCTGTATGGCATCGCCCAGCACGTCGCGGAATTTCTTGTCGGCCACAGCCTCATGGCGCAGCGGCAGCTGGCCCGTCATGTCCAACTCCTGATTGGCGTTATCCACATAATCCAGCTTGTCAACAAACCATGCATTGCCGTAGGTGTAGGGATTCTCCAGCGGCACCGTCTGTCCGCCCTGCAGGGGCAGGATGAAGTACTTGGTGTTGAGCATGTTGAGCACGGGGAATATGCTGTCGCCATTTACGCGCGTCATGTCGCCCTCAGCCTCGCTGACAGCCGAGAAGATGCGCTGCATCTCAGGCTGTATGTGGGCATCGGTCAGCTCCTGGTAGCGGCGCAGCTTGGCAGCATGGTAGCCTCCGATGCTCTTCACGTAGAACGACGTCTCGTTCTCGTTGAACGTCGATGTCGCCAGGTTCAGCACGCGGTAGTCGAGCGACTTGTCCTGCATGATGTGGTCGATGGCTGCCGACTTCTGCATAGGTTCCTCGCGCACGCTGGCAGACACGAACATATCGTCGTTCAGGTAGCGCTTGTTCACCATCCACATGTCCACCAGGCAGAGCACCAGGATGATGCCCACGCCATATTCCTTCTTCAGCTTGCCTGCCATCATGGCCAGCAGGATGCCCGTACCAACCAGGATGATGTAGAACGAGCGCAGGCTGTCGGCCGTAAACACGGCCTTGCGCATCTCCGTGAGGTTTGCCGTCAGCGGCTGTATATACTCAGCGGGAAGACTCTTGAGGGCCTGCATCTCGCTGGAAGATATGAAGCTGTCGAAGAACAGCGACGGCATCAGCGAGAACAGCAGTGCCACCACGCCCGTCAGCAGGAACGAGATGCCGACGTACTTCATCCTCGACTTCATCAGCTTAGGCTCGTCGAGCAGCTTCTTCAGTGCCATCATGGCCAGCAGGGGTATGGTGAACTCGGCTATAACCAGTATTGAGGATACCGTGCGGAACTTGGAATACATGGGCACGTAGTCGATAAACAGGTCGGTGAAGGGCATAAAATTGCGGCCCCACGACAGCAGCACCGATAGGATGGTCACCGCCAGCAGTGCCCACTTCATGGGTCCCTTCACGATGAACAGTCCCAGCACAAACAGCATCAGCACGAAGGCTCCCACATATACGGGACCCATGGTCATGGGCTGCTCGCCCCAGTACTGGCCTATCTGCTGGTAGATGCTCTCAAACTCGGGTGCGGACTTCTCCATGGCCTTCTTGCTCTGTGCCAGGGGCACCGAGGCACCACCCTTGGCATTGGGCACGAGCAGCGTCCACGTCTCGTCGATGCCGTACGACCACTGAGTGATATAGTCGCGGTCCAGTCCGCTGTTGGTCTGGTTGGCAGCATTCTTCTTCACCAGCTCGCTCTTGCCGCGCATCGACTCCTGACCGTACTGCCACGTGTGGTAGAGGTTCGAGAGGTTCAGGCTGATGCCGATGGCGGCACCCGCCAGGCATACGCCCACGGCCTTCAGCAGGTGGGCATACTCCTTGCGGCGCAGGCCCTCGATGAGGAAGGCTATCACCATGGCGGCGATGATGAACAGGTAGTAGTACGTCATCTGCACATGGTTGGCATACACCTCGAAGGCAGAGAAGACGGCTGTCAGCAACAGTCCCCACAGGTACCTGCCCCTGAAGGCCAGCACGATGCCCGCTATCATCGGAGGCAGATAGGCCAGGGCCATGACCTTCCAGATGTGTCCTGCGGCAATAATGATGAAGAAATAGCTCGAGAATGCCCATATCACCGAACCCAGCATAGCCAGGTACCAGCGGAAGTCGAAGGCGCGCATCAGGATATAGAATCCCAGCAGATAGACAAAGACGTACCACACATTCTCGGGCAACCACAGATGGTAGGCGTTGACGGCCTTCGACAGGATGGTGGTGCTGTCGTATGATGGTGCCATCTGATAGGTGGGCATGCCGCTGAACAGGGAATTCGTCCAGCGTGTGCGCTCACCTGTGCGCTTCTGATACTCGTTGATCTCCTCGCCGGCTCCCCTACCCGCTGACGAGTCGTGGCGATAGAGGATGCGCCCCTCGATGTCGGCAGGGAAGAAATATACCAGCGATATTGCTGCAAACAATATGACTACCAGCACGTCGGGCAGCCATCTCTTTAATAGCTTTATATCCATATCTTTTGGTTTTTGCCTGCAAAAGTACGAAGAAAAATTGAAAATTGAAAATTATATCAAAGATTATTGTGAATCAAAAAATCACCCTACACCCACAACACCCGCGACACCCAGGGCGGGTGTTGTGGGTGTAGCGGGTGTAGGCCAAAAACTTTATTAGCAATATATAGGGTTTTTGCACGGTAAAACAGAACTCCGGCAGTGCAACCGACGAGAAGGCTGATTACAAAAATTCTGATGCTGATTTCTGGAATTCTGACCATCAGAATTTTCCTGATGAGCATCAGAATTCTGCTGCGGAACATTATGCCATCATTACCAGTAGGAGACAGGCGGTTGATGAAGTCGGAGCGACACAAAGCGTCACCCTTTGTATGAAATTTCTTGGGGAAATGTTTGGAAGTTTCGCATATTTTCCATAACTTTGCCATCAAGATGGCGAAGATACCGGTACTTCACGATTTTTGCCATCAGGAAATTGTTTATCCTAACCAATAACAATATCATTATGAAGAAAACATTTTTGACACTTACAGCAGCCACAGCACTGATGCTGTCAAGCTGCATGACTCCGGGAATGGGAACAACGTCGAACACGGGCGGAACATCGGACGTGCTGACCAGCGTGCTGGGCGCTGTGCTGAGTAACGTGCTGTTCGGTGGTCAGTCGGGCATCCTCGGCAGCTGGAACTATACCGCTCCGAGCACTGCCTTCACCTCGGAGAAGACCCTGACGCAGGCGGGCGGCAGCGCAGCCATTGCCAACATCAACTCATCGCTGGCAAGCAACTACAACAGCATCGGTATCAATCGCAGCAACACCTCTTTCTCGTTCCTCGAAGGCAACAAGTTCGCAGCAAAGGTGAATGGCATCGCCTTCAGCGGCACCTACGCCTATAACCCCCAGAACGGCGAGATAGCACTCAAGACTGCTACTGAGACCATCAAGGGCAACGTGATCAAGACACAAAAGGGAATGGGACTGATGTTCGACTCAAAGCAGATGACCAACATCCTACAGAAAGAGGGCAAGGTGAGCAACTTGGCTGCCATTCAGGCCGTGAGCCAGCTCGCGAAGAGTGCAGGCGGTGCTCGTGTGGGCTTCGAACTGACGAAATGACAAGATAATGAAAATCGGTATTATAGTAGCTATGGACAAAGAGCTGCGGCAGCTACAGACGCTGTTTGGCAGCGAGAGCGTGCGCGTGGAGAAGTGCGGCATCGGCAAGGTGAATGCAGCACTGGGAGCCCAGCGGATGATAAATGAATTCCACCCTGACTGCATCATCAGCAGCGGGTGCGCTGGCGGAAACGGCGACGACATCAACATACAGGATATCGTGGTGAGCAGCGAACTATGCTACCACGACGTGTATTGCGGAAGAGCCATCGACGACTCGACAGTGTACGGACAGGTGCAGGGACTGCCCGCCCGCTTCAAAGCCGACCCGTATCTGCTGCAGAAGGCGCAGAGCATGATTGTCGGGGAGCAAGACTCCCGACTCTCGACTCTCGACTCCAGACTCAAAATGCACCAGGGACTGATAGTGACTGGCGACTGGTTTGTGGACTCTAAGGAGAAAATGCGCAGCATAATCGAGAAGTTCCCCGATGCTAAGGCTGTAGATATGGAGTCGTGCGCCATAGCTCAGACGTGCTACATAAACAAGGTGCCGTTTATCTCGTTCCGCATAGTGAGCGACATTCCACTGCGCGACACCAAGGCAGCACAATACCACAACTTCTGGGACACGGTGGCAGACCACTCGTTCCAAGTCACCAGAACCTTCGTTGAGAGTCTTTGAAAAATCCTTCAAAACTCCAATGCTTCAATTCTTAAACTCTTCAATTCTAAAAAAAACTATGGAGGTTATACAAAGTTTTACCATCGACCACACCCACCTGAAGCCTGGAATATATGTATCGCGCGAGGACAATGGCTTCACAACCTTCGACCTGCGCATTACCGAACCCAACAAGGAGCCTGCTGTAGCCCCTGCCGCCATGCACAGCCTGGAGCACCTGATGGCGACATGGTTCAGAAATTCTGAAGCAAAAGACGACGTGGTGTATGTGGGACCTATGGGCTGTCTGACGGGAATGTATATCATAATGACAGGAACATATACAGCAGAGGACATGCGACGACTGACCATAGAATGCCTGAAATGGATACTGACACAGACGGAGGTGCCTGCCACGCGCCCTGAGGCTTGCGGCAACTATCTGCTCCACGACCTGCCGATGTGTAAGTGGGAGAGCGCACGCTATCTGGAGCGCCTGGAGAATGATTTCCACAGCGAATACACTAAGCTGCAAATCACTCTCGACGACGGAAAGGTGTTTGCTGATGCATGACATATTGATAATTATTAATTCATAAAAACAAAAATCTACCATGAAACTGAAGAATAAAATTATTCTGACCATGATGGCGGCAACAATGGCTGCCACTCAAACTGCTGTGGCTCAAAATCCTTATTTGCCCCTGTGGGAGCACATCCCAGACGGAGAGCCATACGTGTTTGAAGACCCTGACCAGCCCGGCAAACAGCGCGTGTATATCTATGGCTCGCACGACGATCTGCTGACAATGTACTGCGGACGCGACCAGGTGGTGTGGTCGGCATCAGTTGACAGCCTCGACAACTGGCGCTACGATGGCATCATCCTTGTGGTTGACAAGAATGCCAAGGGTGAACCCTTCGACCCTGCAGGCACTGCCGATGTGCTGTTTGCCCCCGACGTGACATTAGTAACGGATAAGGACGGCAAAAAGACCTACTATCTGTTTCCTAACGACCAGACGGGATTCCGCAACTCGCTCATTGCCAAGAGCAACCGACCCAACGGGCCTTTCGAGGTGTGCAACTGGAATGCTGACGACCCAGGCAAGGTGAATGGCATCTATGGTTTCGACCCTGCCGTGTTTGTAGATGACGACGGGCGAGCGTATGGCTACTGGGGATTCGGGCACTCGATGGCAGCAGAGATAGACCCCGCCACAATGTGTACTGTTAAACCTGGCACAGAGGTTGTAGATGGCATGGTATCAGGATACAAGGAGGACGGGGTGTTCCGATTCTTCGAGGCTTCCAGCATCCGCAAAATCAAGGATAAATACGTATTTATCTATAGCCGCTTCACAGAGGAAGGCGAGTTCGGACTGCCCACGTCGAACTATACCCTTGCATACGCATATAGCGACAAGCCCTTAGGACCATGGACCTATGGCGGCACCATCATCGACGGACGTGCCCGCGAGATCGACGAGCAGGGCAAGGTCTTCGCCTCGGCTACTCCCGACGGCAATACGCATGGAAGCATCTGCGAGGTCAATGGCCAGTGGTTTGTATTCTACCACCGCCAGACGGGAACTGACGAATATGCCCGCCAGGCTATGGTGGCTCCCATCGACGTGAAGGTGGAAGAGGGTGCAGGAGGCAAGGTGGAGATAAGCGAGGGTGAATACAACTCGCAGGGCTTCGCGCTGAACGGACTCGACCCACTGAAGCGCTACTCTGCAGGTATCGCCTGCTGGTACACCGGGCCTAAGCCTGCCATCCACGAATGGCCCAACAACACGTTCTATGGCTCGTATGTCGCTGCAAGCTATGGCGGAGAGAAAGGACAGACCAGGGAACAGGCACTGGCATCGACAGCCAAATACAGTGCTCCCTACGACCTGCGCTACAATGCCAACTCTGTGGTAAACAATACCAGCGGTTCTATTGTGGGATACAAATACTTTGATTTCAGCGCCACAAAGGGGCGCAAGGATATGAGCCTGAAACTGCGTCTTATTCCTGAGGGCATCGATGGCACCATCACTATCATGGCAGACAGGCCATGGGCAAGTCAGGACGGAAAGATGCTAGGCAAGGTAATACTCACTGCCAACATGCCTGCAAAACCGACTGAGGTGACTGTGGGGCTGCCCGCACTGGCAGAGTTTACAGGCAAGCACGCCATTTATCTGGTGTTCTCGTCGCCCACTGAGGGGCGCTCGATATGCACTCTTGAAGAGGTGGGATTTGAATAAAGGGTGGTGGTTTTCACCACTCACCCTCTCTTTTAAATTTAAAACTATGAATACTAGAGTTTTCAACTCTTCATTTTCGAAATACTGCTTTTCTTGCGCTGGTCGTGGTCAAGGATAATCTTGCGCATGCGCATTGACTTAGGAGTGACCTCGACGAGTTCATCCTCCTTGATATACTCCAGACACTCCTCAAGCGACATCACCACCTTGGGGATGATGCGGGCCTTCTCGTCAGTACCCGAGGCACGGACATTGGTGAGCTGCTTGGCCTTGCAGACGTTGACCACAAGGTCGTTGTCGTGGACATGCTCGCCCACTACCTCGCCCATATATACATCCTCACCCGGGTCGATGAAGAACTTACCGCGATCCTGCAGCTTGTCGATGGCATAGGCAAAGGCGTTGCCAGTCTCCAAAGCTATCATCGAACCATTGACACGGCGCTCTATCTCGCCCTTGTAGGGCTGGTACTCCTTGAAGCGGTGAGCCATGATGGCCTCTCCCTGACTGGCTGTCAGCACATTGGTACGCAGACCAATAATTCCGCGCGAGGGAATGTCGAACTCAATATTGGTGCGCTCGCCCTGACTCTCCATAGAGGTCATCTCGCCCTTGCGGCGCGTCACCATGTCGATCATCTTTGAGGCAAACTCCTCGGGGACGTTGATGGTGAGTTCCTCGATAGGCTCGCACTTCTGGCCATCAATCTCCTTGTAGATGACCTGTGGCTGACCCACCTGCAACTCGTAGCCCTCGCGGCGCATGGTCTCGATAAGCACGCTGAGGTGCAGCACGCCACGTCCTGACACTATCCACTTGTCGGTATAGTCTTCGAAAGGCTCCACGCGCAGGGCAAGGTTCTTCTCAAGTTCCTTCTCCAGACGATCGTTGATGTGGCGCGAGGTGACAAACTTACCCTCCTTGCCAAAGAACGGCGAGTCGTTGATGGTGAAAAGCATCGACATGGTAGGCTCGTCGATGGCGATGGGAGGCAGAGGCTCGGGATTCTCGATATCGCAGATGGTGTCGCCAATCTCGAATTTCTCCAGTCCGATGACAGCACAGATGTCACCACAGTCAACCTGATCGGTGCGCTGGTGTCCCATGCCATCGAAGGTGTGAAGTTCCTTGATCTTAGTCTTCTCCAAAGAGCCGTCGCGATGGGCGATGGTGACCTGCTGTCCGTCCTTCAGCTGTCCGCGATGTACGCGACCCACAGCAATACGACCAGTGTAGCTGCTATAGTCGAGCGAAGTGATGAGCATCTGTGGTGTGCCATCTATCTGCTGCGGGGCAGGAATCACCTCGACAATCTTGTCTAACAGATATGTGATGTCGCCAGTGGGCTTGTTGTAGTCCTCACCCATCCAGCCGTTCTTGGCAGAGCCATATACCACGGGGAAGTCGAGCTGGTCTTCAGTGGCGTTGAGCGAGAACATCAGGTCGAACACCATCTCATAGACCTCCTCAGGACGGCAATTGGGCTTGTCAACCTTGTTGACCACCACGATGGGCTTCAGTCCAATCTGCAAAGCCTTCTGGAGAACAAAGCGCGTCTGGGGCATGGGGCCCTCGAAGGCATCCACCAGCAGCAGACATCCGTCTGCCATGTTGAGCACACGCTCCACCTCGCCTCCGAAATCGGAGTGTCCCGGGGTGTCGATAATATTTATTTTCACTCCTTTCCAGTTGATACTGACATTCTTAGAAAGAATCGTGATGCCGCGCTCGCGCTCCAGATCATTGGCATCCAACACCTGGCTCGACAGGTTCTGTCCCTCACGGAACAGGTTTCCCGCCAGCATCATCTTGTCCACGAGCGTAGTCTTGCCGTGGTCCACATGCGCAATAATTGCAATGTTTCTGATATCCTGCATAAAAAATCTACGTAAAATCGGGTGCAAAGGTACAACTTTTTTGCGAAATATTTGTGAGTTTTGCCAAAAATGTGTACCTTTGCAGCCGCATTTCGGAAAATCCGAAGCATTTGACGACGTAAACCGCCCGTGATTAGGCTGGCTGAGGCGTCGGAAAGATGTTATTGCAAATCATTTATAATCACAAACAACAATGTATTTAGATTCAGCTAAGAAGACTGAGATCTTCAGCCAGTACGGCAAATCAGCTACTGACACAGGTTCTGTTGAGAGCCAGGTAGCCCTGTTCACCTTCCGCATCAAGCACCTCACTGAGCACCTTAAGGAGAACCACAAGGACTTCGGTACAGCACGTGCTCTGACAAAGATGGTAGGTCGCCGTCGTAAGCTCCTGAAGTATCTCTACAACAAGGACATCAATCGCTATCGTGAACTCATCAAGGCTCTTGGCCTGCGTAAGTAAGAAGGCGCGAATAGCACAACAACAAATAAAGGTATGCTGAACGGCATACCTTTATTATTTTCTATTCCTTCCTCTCAATCAGTCGGCAGGCTCCATGAGGCAACTACTCTCCATAATGGAATGGCTGCACACTGGTTTTATCTTCCAATAGTTTATCTATGTCTTCCTCTGAGTCATCATCAGGGGTGGCTTCAGGGTCGGCATCCAACTCAACCTCTGTGTTCATTTCAGCACTGTTGTCGTCTGCAGGACCACTCTTGTGGATAAGCTGCTCGCCATATTCACCACGCACAGTACCTGTGTTGAGTAGCATATCAGTGTATTTCACTGTGGGGATGACGATGCCAAAGATACCTATACCCACACGCACTCCTTCTGGATGGACATTGTTGTGGATGTAGGCTGTCTTATAGCCAGGATGAGAATAAATTCTCAGGGTATTGTACTTGCGGAAGACTGCCCACTGCTCAGCATCCACCTCAGCAGAGTCGGCATGGGTCAGAATGCGCCCGATGTTACCTACATAATCGTCGATGATATCACTCTGGATGTTGTCGCTGGCCAGCAGGCACTCGCGGATATTGTCTTCTGTCTGCCATATCATCTTACTGTCAGAGGGGCGCAAGATGAGGGCCACCAGAAATACACAGAACAGAATGACTGCCAGGATGGCTAACCTGCCCAGACAACTGTGGCTGAACTCCTCGAAGGCTGTCTGCTTGTGATATGTTGTCTGCTTGTTATAGGCTTTCTTATCGTATTGTAACATAGTATTTGAGTCAGGTTGGTTTCAAGGTTGTCAGAGGTTACTGCGGTCGTTGTGTAGGAGATTCATAAACTCCTGTCGGGTCTTGGCCTGATTGAAGGCTCCACTGAAGTCGCTGGTAGTAGTGATGCTGTTCTGTTTCTCCACACCTCGCATCTGCATGCACATGTGGCGAGCCTCTATCACCACCATTACGCCAAGGGGCTTGAGTGTCTGCTCGATGCACTCCTTGATTTGCAGCGTCAGGCGCTCCTGCACCTGCAGACGATGGCTATAGATATCTACCACGCGGGCTATCTTTGACAGGCCTGTGATGTATCCGTTGGGGATATATGCCACGTGAGCCTTGCCATAGAAGGGCAGCATGTGATGCTCGCAGAGCGAGAAGAAGTCGATATCCTTGACGATTACCATCTGACTATAGTCCTCACGGAACAAGGCGTCAGTGAGCACCTTGTGGGCATCCATCTCATATCCGCGGGTGAGCACCTGCATAGCTTTTGCTACGCGCATCGGTGTCTTCAGCAGACCTTCGCGTGTGGGGTCTTCGCCCAACAGCTGAAGGATGTGGTGATAGTGGGAAGCAAGTTCGTCGAGGCCCTCGCGGAATATTTCGTTCTCCGGGTACATTTTTAAATTAGAAATTAAAATTAAAAATTTGAGAATTATGCATCATTAATATTGCACTGTTATCTTACCCTTTACTATGGTGGCCTGCGAGAAGCCCATCTTGCGCAGGCTGATAAGCATCTGGTGTGCCTCTTCGTAGGTGCGGTAGTTGCCTACACGACAAATCCATCGGGGAGAGTAGAAATGCACATAGACAGGAGTGTCGGGGAAGCTGGCCTTGATGCTATTTCCCGTCTGCTCTGCCTGCTGTCTGTCTTTGCGTGAATTACCACCAGCAAAGGCCTGCACGCGGTAGCCGTTAACCTTGTAGGCATTGCGCATAATCTTTTTCGTAAGATCCACGGGGGCAGGTTCCTTGTTCTCGTCATCGCCAGCAGTGGAGTGAGGCGTGGCAGTGGTCTTACTGCTTGCCGAGGGCGACGCTGCAGAGGTTGACGGCACTGGGGCTGGAGCTGACGGGCTGGCTGACGGACCAAGAGGAGCCGAGTTGACCAGTTCGTCGATAGAGTCAGACTGATGTATTGTCAGTGCGGCATTACCACTCTTCTGCTGCTGGATACGCTGGGTGAAGGTCTGCGCAGAGACAGTGAAAGGTAAAAAAGTAAAAAGGTAAAAAGGTAAAACCACCAACACCTTTTTTATAATCCGATATTGTTTTGTATTCATAAGCTTTACTATTTCTACTCTTTTACTCTTTTACCTATTTATATATATAGTATATTACTTCCAGGCGTCGATGATACCCTTGAAGTCAGCGCACTTGAGCGATGCACCACCAATGAGGCCACCGTCAATGTCGGGCTTAGCAAACAGTTCGGGGGCGTTAGAAGCCTTGCAAGAGCCACCATACAGGATGCTGGTGTCCTCGGCTACTGCCTGACCATACTTCTCAGCGACGATGCTGCGGATGTAGGCGTGAATCTCTTCTGCCTGTTCAGCGGTAGCTGTCTTACCAGTACCGATGGCCCAGATGGGCTCGTAGGCGATAACGATGTTGCGGAACTCCTCTTCGCTGAGGTTGAATACAGAACCTTCGAGTTCTGCTTTTACTACCTCGTTCTGCTTGTTGGCCTCGCGCTCTGCCAGGGTCTCACCAATGCAGAAGATAACCTTCAGGCCGTTCTTCAGGGCGAGAAGCACCTTCTCCTTCAGAATCTCGGGAGTCTCCTTGTAGTATTCGCGACGCTCACTATGACCCAATATTACGTATTGGGCACCAGTTGACTTCACCATCTCGGCGCTAACCTCACCAGTGAAGGCACCCTTCTCCTTGTCAGCACAGTTCTCAGCACCCAGTCCGATAGTGTTCTGGTCGATTACGCCTGCTACAGAAGCGAGGTGGATAAACGGTGTGCAGATTACTACACCACAGTTGGGTTTGTCAGCAGCGAGTGCTTCGTTAAGTTCCTTGGCCAGGGCGATGCCCTCTTGCAGGTTCAGGTTCATCTTCCAGTTGCCTGCTACGATTTTCTTTCTCATGTTTGTTATTACTTTTAATAATGAATGTAATGAAAGTTATGTTTCGTTCACGTTTTCGTTCTCGTCTTTCGTTATTTGTGTTTCGCCTTCGTCTTTGGCCTTCGTCTTATGTCTCCTCCTCATCCAGTGTGTCCAGCTCCACAGGCGGTCGGCAATGGTGAGAACCAACAGCGGCAGCACATACCAGAGGACTATGACCAGTATCTTCTGCGGGATGGAGTCGATGGGCATCTTTCCTATCTTGAGATTCTCCAGGCGATCGCTGAGAGCATACTCGTCGGGCATCCTGTTGTGGCTCCACTTGCGTATGATGACACCATCTTTCAGCAACAGCAGCCCGGGATTGCTGCGGATGACTGTCTTCAGCACGATGTCGTCGGTCTGGCAGAAGGGATATTCTGCTCCTGTGGTCTCCCGCCAGTTGCTGATGGCCTGCTCTCCGCTGGCTGTCAGACAGTAGAACGGATATCCGTTGTCCTCAGCATACTCATACATCTGGTTGAGCAGGTCGAGCTGGCTGTCGTCTGCAGTCTCCAGATGTGGCGAGACAAGCAGCAGCACGTAGCCTGGATTGTTGAGCAGCTCCTCAGTGATGTCTTCTCCATCGTCCATGCGCTCCATGAAGAGGTCGGCATAGGGAAGGTCGGCACCTTCCATCGTGCGCTGCCAGCCCTGTCGGAGGTTGGTGCCCACATGGTAGGGACGGAAGTCGAAGTATGGCAGGTCGTAGAGCGACCACCCTGACACCACGAGTATGAACACCATCGTGTAGTTGATGACTATCCACTGGCTGGCCTGCGATATGAAGCGCACCATATGGAGGGCTCCGCGCCACACTATGACAGAGAGCAACAGCAGAACAATGTTCTTGCCAAAGGTCTGCCAGTTGGTGAGCACTATGGCATCGCCAAAACAGCCACAGTCGCTGACGGGATTGGCCACTGCCAACCACAGCGTAATCACTGTCATCACTGCCATCGTCAGCAGAGTGAGAAGCGACGTCAGGCGACGCTGGATGGCAAACAGCAGACACACGCCCAACACAAACTCGAAGCCCGACAGCAGGATGGATGTTCCCAACGTCACGAAGTCTGGGACGTACTTGCCCAGTTCAAGAGCTGTCAGGTAGTCGGTTATCTTGTATTGTGTCCCCAGCGGGTCAACGGCTTTGACGAATCCTGAGAATATCAGGGTTACCGCCAGTACGACGCGCGCTATATTTACAACGACTTTCTTCAATATATTACTCTTCAAATGGCAATTTCTTGCTCTTTCAGTTTTATGGCTCCAAAGACAGCATAGTTGATGATGTCCATATAATTGGCATCTATGCCCTCGCTCACCAGAGTGTCGCCACCCAGGTTCTCTATCTCCTTGATGCGCTCTATCTTGGTCAGGATGAAGTCGGTGTAAGAACTGACACGCATTCCGCGCCATGCCTCATCGTAGTCATGATTCTTGCGCTTCATCAGTTCAAGAGCCTCTGTGGCATAGCGGTCGTAGAGAGCCATGGCCTCATCATTGCTGATATCGACAGTATCTGAGAAGCCATTGTAGATCTGAATAAGTCCTACGATACCGTAGTTGATGAGTGCTATGAATTCTGGACGGATACCTTCGCCAACAAGCGACTCCTTCTTTATCTCCAGCGAGCGTATGCGCTTGGCCTTGATAAAAAGCTGGTCTGTTAGCGACTGTGGGCGCAGGATGCGCCAAGAGGCTCCATAGTCGTGGAGTTTCTTCTCGAACAGAGTGCGGCATTCTGCTATGGTCTGCTCAAACTGTTCGTTGGTTTTTGCTTCGTAAGTAGCCATAATCGACTGCAAAGGTACGAAATAAAGTGAAAAGTGAAAAGTGAAAAGTGAAAAAATTGCTTCCACGTCCCACTTTTAGGCAAAAAAACAGTATCTTTGCACCCGCAAAAAAGAAAAGTATCGCTATGAAACTCTATTCTGACAACGCTTTGGCTAAAATTCTCGACAGGGATATCTTCCACCAGATATCGGATGTTGCCGATACACTGGGGGTGGAATGCTACGTTGTAGGAGGCTACGTACGCGACATTTTCCTTGAGCGCCCGTCATGCGACATCGACGTGGTTGTAGTGGGCAGCGGCATTGAGGTGGCTACAGAATTGAAGAAGCGGCTGGGGCGCAAAGCCCACCTCTCAGTATTCAAGAACTTTGGCACTGCACAGGTAAAGATAAAAAACGCCTCGGGGACAGCAGGGGAGGCTCTCGAAGTGGAATTCGTGGGCGCCAGAAAGGAAAGCTACAGCCACGACTCGCGAAAACCCATAGTGGAGAACGGCACACTGGAGGACGACCAGAACAGGCGCGACTTTACCATCAATGCCATGGCCATCTGCCTCAACAGCAAGCGCTTCGGACAGCTGGTTGACCCCTTCAACGGAATTGCCGATCTGGAGGATGGCATCATCGCCACGCCACTTGACCCGGAGATAACATTCTCTGACGACCCTCTGCGTATGATGCGCTGCATACGTTTTGCCACACAACTCAACTTCAGGATAGAGGACGAGACCTTCGAGGCCCTGCAGAGAATGGCCCAGCGCATAAAAATCGTCAGCGGAGAGCGAATAGAGGTGGAACTCAACAAAATCATCATGTCACCCCACCCCAGCATCGGATTCGACTACCTGCAGCGCTCAGGACTGCTGCAAATAATACTGCCCGAACTCTCTGCACTCGACATAGTGGAGAAACGCGAAGGAAGGGCACACAAAAACAATTTCAACCACACACTGGAGGTGCTGGAGAATGTCACTGCCTCATCGAAGACAACAGAATGGGCTCTATTCCTACGATGGGCAGCACTGCTACACGACATAGGCAAGACAAAGTCGAAACGCTGGGAACCCGGCATAGGATGGACTTTCCACAATCATAACATAATTGGCGCCAAGATGGTGCCCACCATCTTCAGGAGACTGAAACTGCCCATGGGCGCTGAGATGAAGTACGTGCAGAAAATGGTGGACTTACACATGAGACCACAGGCTATAGCAGACAGTGAGGTGACAGACTCTGCTGTAAGACGACTGCTTAACGATGCTGGCGACGACATCGACGACCTTATGACGCTATGCGAGGCAGACATCACTTCGAAGAACGAGGTGAAAAAGAAGATGTTTCTCGAAAACTTCCGCATGGTGCGCGAAAAACTGGCTGACCTCAAGGAGAAGGACTACAAACGACTGCTTCAGCCTGTCATTGATGGCAACGAGATAATGGAACTCTTCAACCTGAAGCCATCGCGCGAAGTGGGAGTGCTGAAACAGTATCTCAAGGATGCAGTTCTCGACAATAAAGTGGAGAACGAGCACGAGCCTCTTATGCAACTACTCATGCAGAAAGCCGCACAAATGGGACTGAGCATGCAGGAGCAGTAAAATTATACAATGGCATAAACTTTGTTAAATGTAGAGCAGCAGCTATTTTTGTGTGCTGCTTTTTTTGTACCTTTGCACTCTGAAAACCAAAAGCGGCGTTTTAAGTTTTCAACGCTCTTTGGTTTTAAACTTGAGATTATTCGAATAATAAACTTAATAGGTAAAAGACAATGAAGAAAATTATGATGCTTGCAGCAGTGGCTGCAATGTTGGTTGCTTGTGGAGGAGGCGGTGGCCGTCCTACTTTTGGCGACAACGAGTATCCTGTAGTTACTGTCGGCACTTCGAATGCCGATATGCAGACAACTTATCCAGCCACCATCAAGGGTGTGCAGGATGTGGAAATCCGTCCTAAAGTGCAGGGCTTCCTGACACAGATCAACGTCAAGGAAGGCCAGACAGTGGGCGCAGGACAGGTGCTGTTTGTCATTGACAACGAGACGTATCAGGCTCAGGTGCGCCAGGCACAGGCTTCAGTAAACACTGCTCAACAGCAGGTGAACACTGCTCAGCTTACCTACGAGAACACTAAACAGCTGCACGAGAGCAAGGTTGTCGGCGACTACGAACTGCAGACCTCTCAGAATACATTTGAAAGCGCCAAGGCTGGTCTGGCCCAGGCCAAGGCTGCTCTGGCATCAGCCAAAGAGATGCTAAGCTTCTGCTATGTAAAGAGTCCTGCATCAGGCGTAGTAGGCACACTGCCCTTCAAGAAGGGTGCCCTGGTCAGCGGTTCTAATGCACTGACAACGGTAAGCAACATCTCATCTATGGAGGTGTATTTCTCTGTGACTGAGAAGGATGCCATGCTGATTTCGCAGAACGGACTGAACAGCTTCCCTGCTGTGAAGTTGCAACTGGCTGACGGTTCTATATATGGCCATGAAGGCAAGGTGACGAAGATGAGTGGTGTGATTGACGCTTCCACTGGCTCAGTACAGATCATCGCCACATTCCCCAACCCCGAGAAGCTGCTGAAGAGCGGAGGTGCAGGCACTATCATCATCCCGCGCATCAATACGGGGGCTATCATCATCCCGCAGGCTAGCGTATCAGAGGTTCAGAACAAGAAATTCGTCTATTTGCTTGGCAAGGACAACAAGGTGACTTATACTGAAATCAAGGTTGACCCGCAGGACGATGGCAAGAACTTTATCGTCACAGAGGGTCTGAAGGCTGGCGACAAGTATGTCACCAATGGCATCACCAAGCTGAACGATGGCATGGAGATAGTGCCCATCACCCCAGAGCGCTACCAGCAGAAGATCGACGAGCAGGCAAAGGCCATGACGGCGGGCGACATCGTATCATCAATGAAAAAGTAATTCATAATGCTTAATGTATAATGCTTAATGCCAAACTGGCTATGCCACGAAAAGCGTTGCATTATGGAAAACATTAAGAATTAAGATTTAAGCATTAAAGATATATGACATTTACAACATTTATCAAACGCCCGGTACTCTCGACGGTGATTTCTATCCTCATCGTCCTGCTGGGCTTCATCGGACTGGTATCGCTGCCTATTGAGCAGTATCCGAATATTGCGCCACCTACTGTTGCAGTATGGACAAGCTATCCTGGTGCTGATGCCGAGACGGTGAAGAATTCTGTCATCACACCACTTGAGGAGAGCATCAATGGTGTGGAAGGCATGGACTATATATCATCTACGGCAAGTGCCGGATCAGCTCAGATCAGTGTGCTGTTCCGACAGGGCATGAATGCCGACATGTGTGCTGTGAACGTGCAGAACCGCGTACAGCAAGCTCAGGCTCTGCTACCTGCCGAGGTGACAAGAATCGGTGTGACAGTGACAAAGCGTCAGACCAGTCAGGTGATGATGTTCACACTGACCTCTGACGGACGCTATGACGACGAATTCCTAACAAACTACAACAACATCAATATCATCCCTGCCATCAAGCGTATCCAGGGTGTGGGTGACGTGCAGTCGCCTGGTATGAAGAGCTACTCGATGCGTATCTGGCTAAAGCCCGACGTGATGAAGCAGTACAACCTGATGCCAAGCGACATCACCGGGGTACTGGCAGAACAGAACGTAGAGGCGGCACCTGGTTCGTTTGGTGAATTGTCGGATGTGGCCTACGAATACTCGATGCGATACACTGGTCGTCTGAAGACGGCAGAGGAGTTTGGCAACATCATCATCTCGAGCGATGCCAACGGACAGACGCTGAAACTGAAGGATGTGGCAAAGATTGAGCTGGGCGGACAGACATACAGTGTCTCGATGCGCAACAACAACCTGCCTTCAGTAATGGGTATGGTGCAACAGATTGCGGGCTCTAACGCCAACGAAATTGCCAAGGCTGTGAAGAAGGAACTGGAGGAGCAGGCAAAACTGTTCCCACCGGGCATGACCTACAAAATCAACTATGACGTGACGGAGTTCCTCTACGCCTCTATCGAGGAGGTGGTATTCACGCTGGTGTTCACGCTCATACTGGTGTTCATCGTTATCTACATCTTCCTGCAGGACTGGCGCTCAACGCTCATCCCTCTGATTGCAGTGCCTGTATCGCTCATTGGTACATTCTTCTTCCTGAGCATTTTCGGATTCTCCATCAACCTGCTGACGCTATCGGCATTGCTGCTGGCCATTGCCATCGTGGTGGATGACGCCATCGTGGTGGTAGAGGCGGTTCACGCAAAACTCGACCAAGGATACAAGAGTGCTCTGACTGCATCCATCGACGCCATGAACGAGATATCGGGAGCCATCATCTCTATCACATTGGTTATGGCCTCTGTGTTCATCCCCGTGTCGTTCATAGGTGGTACATCAGGATCGTTCTACCGAGAGTTTGGTGTGACAATGGCTGTGTCGATCTTTATCTCGGCACTGAACGCTCTGACGCTGTCGCCTGCACTCTGTGCAATATTCCTGAAACCGCACGACGAGAACGGGCACGAGAAGAAGATGTCGATGATAGATCGCTTCCACGCCTCGTTCAACACTGCCTACGACAAGATTCTGGACAAGTATAAGAGTAATGTTGAGAAACTTGTGCGCAAACCTATCCCCGTGCTTACAACTGTGATACTCGGTATAGTGGCACTGGTAGGCACATTCTCATTCACGAAGACAGGACTGGTTCCCGACGAAGACACAGGAACACTCTTCTGCACAATATCTATGCCTCCTGCTACTTCCGTGGCTCGAACACGACAGATTATCGACGAGGTGGACAGCATTCTCGCTGCCGATCCCGCCATCCAGAGCCGCGAGCAGATTCAAGGTTACAACTTTATTGCGGGTTCAGGAAGCGACCAGGCTACGTTCATCATCAAGCTGAAACCGTTTAGCGAGCGTCAGAAGGGATTCTTCTGGAAACTCAGCGGACTATGGCAGGGTGACGGTATCTACCGCTTCTTCCTGAATCCATACGAATCAACGGGTGTCGTAGCACAGATATTCATCAAGACAGCACACATAAAGGATGCTCAGGTGCTGGCCTTCGCTCCGCCTATGATTCCTGGCTTCTCTGCCAACAGTGGTGTGTCGCTGGTTATGCAGGACCGCACAGGTGGCTCGCTGACCAAGTTCTATGGCATAGTGAAAGACTTCCTGGCAGAACTCAACAAGCGACCTGAGTTCCAGGCTGCTCAGACATCATATAACCCCAACTATCCGCAGTATATGCTCCACATGGATGTGGCAAAGTGTAAGCAGGCTGGCATATCACCATCTACAGTGCTTTCCACCCTCCAGGGATACTATGGCGGACTATATGCATCTAACTTCAATGCCTATGGTAAGCTATACCGCGTAATGGTGCAGGGATCTCCTGAGACACGTATGACTCCTGAGTCGCTGAACAGCGTATATGTACGCACACCACACGGAATGGCTCCAGTACAGGAGTTCTGCCGCATGGAGCGCGTCTATGGACCTGCCAATATCAACCGCTTCAACCTGTTCACATCCATCAACGTGACCGGTACAGTAGCCAACGGATATTCTACTGGTGAGGCCATCAAGGCTGCTCAAGAGGTGGCTGAACAGGTGCTGCCAGCAGGCTATACCTACGACTATCAGGGTCTGACACGTGAGGAGGCCAAGGCATCAAACACGACAGGCATTATCTTCCTGCTGTGCTTCATCTTTATCTACCTCATCCTGTCTGCACAGTACGAGTCGTACATCCTGCCGCTGGCTGTAGTACTCTCTGTGCCCTTCGGACTGGCAGGCTGCTTCCTATTCACCATGCTCTTCGGACATGCCAATGACATCTACATGCAGATATCACTCATCATGCTGATTGGTCTGTTGGCAAAGAACGCCATCCTTATCGTGCAGTTTGCACTCGAGCGCCGCGAAACAGGTATGGCAATATCATGGTCGGCCATACTGGGAGCGGCAGCACGTCTGCGTCCTATCTTGATGACGTCGCTGGCTATGGTCATTGGTCTGCTGCCTATGATGTTTGCCTCGGGTGTAGGCAAGAACGGTAACCAGACCTTAGGTGCAGCAGCTGTTGGCGGTATGCTCATTGGTACGCTGCTGCAGGTACTCGTGGTACCAGGCCTGTTCGTCATCTTCCAGAGTCTGCAGGAGAAGTTCCGTCCTATGAAGTTTGAGAGCGAAGAAGAAAATCCTGAAGTAGCTTCAGAGATAGCACAGTATGCACACCGCCCTGTTGATTATGAATTGGAGAAATAAGAAACTATGAAGAAGATTATGATATTTGGTGCCGCTATGCTGCTGTTGAGCAGTTGCGGCGTATATAATAAGTATGAGCGTCCTGACGTCAACACCCAGGGGCTCATCCGCGATGCTGCCAGCGACGTTGACACACTGGTAGTAGCTCCGCAGGACACAGCATCCTTTGGCAACCTGCCTTGGCGTGCCGTGTTCACCGACCCGCAGCTGCAGGCACTTATCGAGCAGGGACTGGCCAAGAATGCCAACCTGCAGAATGCCGCCCTGACAGTACAAATGTATGAGGCCATGCTGAAGGCTGCCAAACTGGCATTCCTGCCAGCAGTATCCCTGGGCTCATCAGGCAGCCCTATGGGAAGTATTTCAACGCTTCACACAGACCCGTCGATAACCACAAAGTCTTACTCCATCCCACTGGCTGCATCATGGACTCTTGACCTATTTGGCAACATCCTGTCGCAGCAGCGCTCTACACAGATGAAACTGCTGGGCATGAAAGACTATCAGATGGCTGTCCGCGCCCAGGTTGTCAGTGGCATTGCCAACTGCTACTACACACTGCTAATGCTTGATCGCCAACTTCAGATAGTGACAGAGATGTCGCAAATGTCGAAGGAGACATGGGACATCATGAAACTGCAATACCAACTGGGACGCGTGCGCTCAACAGGCGTACAGAGTGCAGAGGCTGCATATCTGAGCATGCAGACACAGGCTAACGATATGCGTCGCCAGATACGCTCTACAGAGAATGCCCTTTGTCTGCTCATCGGACAGGCAGGCCAGCAGGTTCCCCGTTCTACCTTGGCAGAACAAACGCTGCCCAGCGAGTTCTCAACAGGTGTTGGTGTAGCACTGCTGCAGAACCGTCCAGACGTCCACAATGCAGAGATGTCGCTGGCATCATGCTTCCACGACGTTCAGACAGCCCGCTCGCAGTTCTATCCCAACGTCACCATTGGGGCCTCGGCAGCGTTCACCAATTCTAATGGGGCTCTGACTCCTGGCAAGTGGCTCACCACCCTATTCGGCTCTCTCACTCAGCCAATCTTTGCCCGTGGTGCACTGACTGCCAATCTGAAGGTGTCGCAGTTGAAGTATGAGCAGGCATTCAACACATGGCAGAACGCCATTCTCTCAGCAGGCAACGAGGTGAGCAATGCCCTCGTCAACTATAACAGTTACGATGCCAACTCAAAACTCGAGGCCCAACGCATTGAAGTGCTGACAAAGAATGTTGAAGATACCCGCCTGCTCTACAAGTCGAGCGGTAGCACATATCTGGAGGTTCTTACTGCCCAGACACAACTGCTGAATGCTCAGATTTCGAAGGTCACTGATGATTTCAACAAGATGCAGGCTGTGGTTAGCCTCTACACAGCCCTTGGTGGCGGTGGAAAGTAATTTGTTAACTACAAAATGATTAACATAGCGACAAGTAGTCTATGTTGTCTCAAATAAAAAAGTAAAAGTTATAATATAATTATGGCAAGCGAAATTAGTCCCAAAGCCGAGGTATCGCCCAAGGCGAAAATCGGTGACAATTGCAAGATATTCCCCTTCGCCTACATAGAGGACGACGTAGAGATTGGTGATGGCTGTATCATCTTCCCTTTCACCAGTATCCTCAACGGCACACGCATGGGAGCAAAGAACAAGGTACACCAGGGTAGCGTAATTGGTGCCCTGCCGCAAGATTTTGAGTTTCGAGGCGAAAAGTCAGAGTGTATCATTGGCGAGAACAACATTTTCCGCGAGAATGTAGTGGTTAACCGTGCTACACACAGTGGTGGCCAAACCATCATCGGCAACGACAACGTGCTGATGGAAGGTGCCCATATCTCACACGACACCAAGGTGGGCAACCGTTGTGTCTTCGGCTATGGCACGAAGATTGCCGGAGACTGCTATATTGAGGATGGTGTAATCTTCTCATCCAGTGTGGTAGAGAATGCCAAGACACGTGTAGGACGTGGTTCTATGATTCAGGCTGGTACCACATTCTCAAAGGATGTACCTCCCTATATCATCTGCACACGCCACAATGAGTATGGCGGTGTCAACCTGCAAGTGGCTCGTCAGCACGGAGTAGATGAGAAGACCCTCAAGCACATTGCCAATGCCTACCGACTGGTATTCATGAGCAAGACATCTGTGTTCGATGCTGTCAACCAGATAGAGGAACAGGTGCCCGATGGTCCCTTCATCCGCCATATCATCGAGTTCATACGAGCCTCGAAGATAGGCGTCATCTCGAAGATGTAGCCTCTAAACGGCTTCAATAGCTTGCCGAACAGGGAATACCCAAGGCAATAACACGGTCGCGAATGGCATCCAACTGTTCGCGACTTGCTTTTTCCAATCCCTGAGCGGGTGTCTCACGATCAATGGTATAGACCATGACCTGCTGAGGACGTATTTCCTTGACAGCATCAAGCCAAGGGGCTACAAACTCCTCGCTGGTATTATCGACGCTCTCACCATTGCAAGAGCCTCGCATAAACATGGTCTGTATGATGACATGACCATTGAAGGCCTTCATCCGCTCGATAATCTGCCGGACATCGTAGGCACTGTTCGGACGGTCCACCTTATTTATATATACTGCATCTACAGTATCCAACTTCAGTATATTGTCATCCACCCGCAACAGAGCGTCGTGCACCTCCTTACGGTGAATCATCGTTGAATTGCTGAGCACGCAGACCTTCGCCTTAGGACAATAGCGGTCACGCAACTGCAGGGTGTCATCGATGACCTCTGCAAAATGAGGGTGGCACGTAGGTTCTCCGTTGCCTGCAAACGTCAGCACATCAGGCAACTGCCCCTCATCAGTCATCTGCTTCAGCTTCTCCTCCAACTTCTGGGCAACAAGAGCCCTTGTGGGGAATGACTGCGACGGGCGGTGGTCCTTGTTGAAACCACACTCACAATATATGCAGTCAAAACTGCACACCTTACCGTCGGCAGGCAGCAGGTTGATGCCCAGTGAAATGCCGAGCCTACGGCTATGTACTGGCCCGAATATGGGCGAAGGATAGATAATTGTGCTCATAACGCAGGCAAAATTACAAAATAAATCTTAATTCATGCCGCGAGTTTCGTATTTATTTTGTAATTTTGCACGAAATTAGGTGTAATACGTCTAAATGAGACTATGAGCAAACAACGAAATAATACCCGCAACCATCATGGTATGCAGGTTGTAACTCTATGCATAAGCACCACTATGGTGCTGATATTATTGGGCATGGTGGTGTTTTTCGTACTTACAGCACGAAATCTTTCTGCCCACATGAGGGAGAATCTCACAGTAACAGTGATGCTGGGCGACAGCGTAACAGTTAATGATGCCCACCTGCTGTGCCGTGACCTCTATCATAGGCCCTACTCACACAACATCGACTATATCAGCAAAGAGCAGGCAGCAAAGGAGCAGGTGAAAGCCCTTGGCAGTGACCCTACGGAATTTCTGGGTTTCAATCCCTTCCCTGCCACTCTCGAGATACAGCTGAAGTCGGACTATGCCAACCGTGACTCACTAAAATGGATAGCCCGCGAGATACGTAAAGACAGCCGAGTGAGTGACCTGACCTACATGGAAGACTTGATGGATAAAGTAAACCTCAACCTGAGTCGTGTCAGTCTGGTACTCCTCGTACTTGCAGTACTGCTTACCTTCGTTTCGTTTACGTTAATCAGCAATACCGTTCGCCTAAGCGTATATGCCCGCCGCTTCCTCATCCACACTATGAAACTGGTGGGGGCATCATGGGGATTCATCCGCAGGCCTTTCATCAAGAGAGCAGTCATAGTGGGCATCATAGCCTCTGTTTTCGCCAATGCCGTACTGGGATTAGGCATCTATGGTCTTCACATCACCCAGCCAGGGCTCTTCGATGTAGTCACTTGGCAGGTGCTGGCCATCACAGCAGCCTCTGTATTCTTGTTTGGCATCGTCATCACATCACTATGTGCTTGGCTGGCAGTCAACAAGTTCCTCCGCATGAAGGCAGGAGAACTGTATAAGATTTAGTTGAAACACCAAAATCGAAAAAAGAAAATCGTTAATAATATAGGTATGGATAAAAGAGATTTTGCCTTTGACAAAGTGAATTACATTCTGTTAGCCGTCGGAATGGCTGTTGTTGTCATTGGTTTCATACTGATGAGCGGCGCAGGTTCTAATGAGACGGCATACAACCCCGATATTTTCAGTGTACGTCGCATCAAAGTGGCACCGCTGGTATGTCTGGCGGGCTTCGTGTCGATGATTTATGCAGTAGTGCGCCGTCCTAAGGACGCCAACAAACATAACGCTGAAGGCTGATGAATTGGTTAGAAACAGTTATTATCGCTATCGTTGAGGGACTGACAGAGTTTCTGCCTGTCTCGTCAACGGGTCATATGATTATCACGCAGAACCTGCTGGGTATTCCTCAGGGCGACCCCTTCGTACATGCGTTTACATTTATTATCCAGTTTGGAGCCATCCTCTCTGTTGTATGCCTCTACTGGAAGCGTTTCTTCCAGTTCGACAAATCTCCCGCCCCCCAGGGTAGCAGTTTGTTTCAGAGACTGAAGCACAGATATTATTTCTACTGGCTGCTCATCGTTGGTGTGCTGCCTGCTGTAGTCATAGGACTGCTGGCAAAGAAATCGGGGCTGCTCGACTGGCTGCTCGACAGCGTCATGGTAGTAGCTATCATGCTGGTAGTAGGAGGCGTATTTATGCTGTTCTGCGACAAGTTGTTCAACAAGGGATCAGAGGCTAACAAGCTCAACGAGCGCCGCGCATTCAACATTGGTCTCTACCAGTGCATATCCGTTATTCCTGGAGTGTCGCGTTCTATGGCAACTATCGTGGGCGGCATGACGCAGGGTCTTACACGCAAGCGTGCTGCCGAGTTCTCATTCTTCCTTGCCGTGCCTACCATGGCAGGTGCAACACTGCTCGACCTGCTCGACCTGCTGAAGGAAGACGCATCATGGGCTAACGCCCACAACATATCCATGCTTCTCCTTGGCTGTGTGGTAGCCTTCGTCGTTGCCCTGCTGGCCATGAAATGGTTTGTGGCCTTCCTCACCAAGTACGGCTTTAAAGCATTCGGTATCTATCGCATTATCGTGGGCGGCATCATCATAGTGCTGCTGCTTACAGGTCACTCACTTGCAATGGTCGACTGATGAATTTCACTGAAGGCGAATTCATATACATCAACAAGCCCTATCGGATGTCATCATTCGGTGCTCTGGCTTACGTCCGTACGCGATTATCACGTGCTGTGGGGGTACGCAGGATAAAGATAGGACATGCTGGTACTCTCGACCCTCTTGCCACTGGTGTACTCATCCTCTGCACGGGGAAAAACACAAAGCAGATTGAACGCCTGCAACTCGACACCAAGGAGTACACGGCCACCCTGCAGCTGGGAGCCACCACCCCCAGCTACGACATGGAGCACGAGGTAGATGCCACCTACCCTACCGAGCATATCACAGAAGCACTCGTCAGCAGCGTACTATCCAGTTTCGTTGGTGACATACAGCAGGTGCCACCAGCATATTCCGCCTGTAAGATTGGCGGCGACCGTGCCTACAAACTAAAGCGCAGAGGCGAGGAGGTGGCTCTGGCTCCCAAAACGGTGCGCATTGACGAGATAGAAATGACTGATTTCGATACCGACAAGATGCAACTCAGCATCCGCGTGGTATGCGGTAAGGGCACCTACATCCGTTCGCTGGCACGCGACATAGGTCACGCACTCAACAGCGGAGCCTACTTGACTGCCCTATGCCGTACGCGAATTGGAGATATCAGCATCAACGACTGCATCACACTAGATGACTTTCCCCAGTGGCTTGAGAATCAGAAAATAGAATAACAAATATTTATGCATTATGCATTGTTAATTATGCATTGAGAATATGAAACTGTCACAATTCAGATTTAAGCTCCCCGACGAGCGACTGGCCATAGAGCCACCCCATAAGGTGTTCGAAAACGAGGACGGAACGGTTGAGAAGGTTTATCGCCGCGACGAATGTCGAATGATGGTGGTTCACCGCAAGAGCCAGACCATCGACATGTACGTAAAGGACTCTGAAGGCAACGACACCAACGAGTTTCTGAAGTTCCGCAACCTGATAGACTACTTTGAGGAGGGCGATACCATTGTGCTCAACGACACTAAGGTATTCCCAGCCCGTCTCTACGGCACCAAGGAGAAAACCGATGCCAAGATAGAAGTATTCCTTCTCCGCGAACTCAACGAGGAACTGCGTCTCTGGGACGTACTGGTAGAGCCTGCCCGCAAGATACGTATCGGCAACAAGCTCTTCTTCGAGGACGATGGTCCGATGGTGGCAGAAGTCATAGATAATACTACAAGCCGCGGGCGCACGCTACGCTTCCTCTACGACTGTCCCCACGACGAGTTCAAACAAGAACTTTTCTCATTAGGTTCAGCACCCCTCCCACGCTATATCATCGACAAGCGCGAGGCCACTGCCGACGACATGGAAAACTTCCAGACCATCTTCGCCCGCAACGAGGGCGCCGTCACTGCTCCGTCGTCAGGACTCCACTTCAGCCGTGAGTTGATGAAACGACTGGAAATCTATGGCATCAATTTCGCATACATTACAGTACACTGCGGACTGGGTAGTTTCGACACTATCGAGGTGGAAGACCTCACCAAGCACAAGATGAGTTCCGAACAGATACACGTAGGTTCAGAGGCCTGCCAGATAGTCAACGAGGCCAAACGCAATGGCCATCGTGTCTGCGTAGTAGGAGTCACCACAATGCGAGCCACAGAAACTGCCGTGGGAACTGACGGAATGCTAAAGGAGTTTGATGGATGGACCAACAAATTCATCTTCCCGCCATATGATTTCGGACTGGCAGACATGATGGTTGTCAACTTCTACGGTTCCGAGTCGACCATGCTTATGGCTACAGCAGCATTCGGAGGCTACGACCTCATCATGCAGGCTTACCAGAAGGCCATCGACAACGGATATATGTTCGGATGCTACGGCGACTGCATGCTGATATTGGATGATTAAGGTGTATCTGGGTCTGGGAACTAACCTAGGCAATCGTGAGGCCAACATCCGCAAGGCTATCGACCTCATCAACAGAAGAGTTGGCCAGGTGGTGCGACAGTCATCTTTCATCGAGACTGAACCATGGGGATTCAAGTCGGAAAACCGTTTCATCAATGCTGTGATACTCTGCGAGACTACCAAGGCACCGCGTGAGGTACTCCAACTGACACAGCAGATAGAGCGCGACATGGGGCGCACGAAGAAATCAGTAAACTCAAAACTCAAGACTCAAAGCCCACACTACTCCGACCGTCCTATCGACATCGACATTCTACTATATGACGATATCACCGTTGACGAGCCCGACCTCCATATCCCGCATCCTCTGATGCAACAGCGTGACTTCGTAATGATACCGCTTAGGGAGATTATGGATTCTGAATAAGAAAACAGATTATTAATATTAACTCAAAACAAACTATGATGAAGAAACTTATTTGTATGATGTTCCTGGCTGTAGCAACCACAGCTTATGCACAAACATCAAATTGCTGCGAGAAGCATGAAGGCAAGAAATGTGAGAAGCATGAAGGCATGCAGTGCAAAAAACTCGAAGGCAAGAAGTGCGAGAAACATGAAGGCATGCAGTGTTCCCACCAGTGTAACCCCTACAGCCGCTACACTAAAGAACTGCCCTTCCAGATGTCTGAGGTCAGTGCACCCCAAATCCCTGACCGTAGCGTAAATCTTCGCGACTTCGGAGCTGTAGGCGACGGCAGAGTGCTCAACACCGATGCTTTTGCCCGTGCCATCGACGCACTTAGCGCCCAGGGCGGCGGTCGCCTCGTTGTGCCTGCAGGCGTATGGTTTACAGGTCCTATCACTCTCAAGTCGAACATCAACCTGCACCTTGAGGTAGGAGCCGTTATCCAGTTCTCTGGCGACGACAGTCTCTATTCACTTATAGACACCTCATTCGAAGGCCTCAACACCAAGCGCTGCCAGTCGCCTCTGACTGCCAATGGCTGCGAGAATATCGCCATCACCGGACGCGGTGTCATCGATGGCAATGGTCAGTTCTGGCGTCCCGTCAAGCGTATCAAGATGACTGACTCGCAATGGAAGGAAGTGCTCTCACGCCCCGGAGGCGTTGCAGTACGCTCCGACTACTGGGTACCATCACAAGGCTATGCCGATGCAGAGAAAAATGCCGACATGAACGTAGTAAAGGCCTCGACAGCCGAAGAGTGGAATAACTACAAGCGCTTCTTGCGCCCCGTCATGATCAGCCTCGTCAACTGCAAGAACGTACTCCTGCAGGGTGTCATCTTCCAGAACTCACCAGCCTGGAACATCCATCCCCTCATGTGCGAGAACATCATCATCGACAACGTACTCGCCCGTAACCCTGCCTATGCCCAGAACGGCGACGCCCTCGACCTTGAGTCATGCAAGAACGCACTTATCGTCAACTCTAAATTCGATGCTGGCGACGATGGCATCTGCATCAAGAGCGGTAAGGATGCTGACGGACGCCGTCGCGGACGCCCCTGTGAGAATGTTGTAGTAGATGGCTGCACAGTATTCGCAGGTCATGGAGGTTTCGTAGTAGGTTCAGAGATGAGCGGTGGCGTGCGCAATATCCTCGTCAAGAGTTGCCAATTCCTTGGTACCGACGTTGGTCTGCGCTTCAAATCGACACGCGGTCGTGGCGGCATTGTCGAGAACATCTTCATCCACGACATCTCCATGACAGACATCAAGACGGATGCCATCACCTTCAACATGTACTATGGCGGCAAGTCTGTTGCTGAGATGCTTGCTGATGGCGACAACCCCGACAACACCACCAAGGCCCCAGTAACTGAAGAGACTCCCATCTTCCGCAACATAGACATTCAGGACATCGTATGCAACGGTGCCGGACGCGCCATGGAGTTCAATGGTCTGCCAGAGATGCCTATCCAGGGTATCAACCTCAAGAACATCGTCATTCGTGCCAAGAAGGATGCCACATTCACAAATGCCGAGAATATCACTAAAGAGAACGTCAATATCACAATAGAGTGATCAAAGAGTCCAATACAAGAAAAAGGCCTTAACGCGTTGTCGTTAAGGCCTTTTTCTTATTAGTATTCAATACCAGAACATTTTTACAGCAGAGCAGCAAACTTCTCCTGAAGCTTGGCCTTGGGCTGTGCGCCTACCAGCTTATCAGATAGCTGGCCGTTCTTGAAGAAGAGGATCGTGGGAATGTTGCGGATACCAAACTCCACAGCCAGTTCTTCGTTCTCCTCAACATCACACTTTCCAACAGTAATCTTGCCGTCGTACTCCTCGGCAAGTTCTGCAATGACTGGTGCCAGCATGCGGCAGGGGCCACACCATGTTGCCCAGAAATCCACAACCAACGGCTGTTCGCCGTTCTTCAGACTCTCAAAGTTCTCGTTTGTAATTGTAACTTCCATAATTCCAAATAACTAATTAATAATTCAAAATATCTAATTCTTAATTTATCTTGTAATCGAGTGAATCCACCTTTTCAATATACTGTATAAGACGTCGGTTCACTTCCACAGTCTTCGAGTTGCTTTGCAACAGCACATGTTTCTTGCCTACTGAGTCGTGCAGCATGAAATACAGTTGCGTAGGCCCAGGATGTGAGGTGATGAGCTCTCCCAGTTCATTGATGACCGTCTCATCCACAAGATCTACGGTCATTGAGATGGTGATGCTGGTGAGAGCCTTGTCTTTGATGCTCTGAAGCAATTCCACATTTGACACCTTCAGTTCCTTTTGGTCGCTGTTATAGAATCGAGAGGTCATCTTACCCGTGATATATACCGCTGCTCCCTCTATGAACTTTCCGTTCAAGTTGAGCCAGTCGTCGCCAAAGAGCACCAATTCTCCCGAGCCGTTGAAATCCTCAAGTGTTATGATACCCCATGGCTTATTGTTTTTGCTAAATCGGGTCTGTACTCCAGTAACTATTCCGCCCAGTGTAATGTCGTCGCGGTCGTGTAGAGCAGCGCAACGGTCGGCCAGTTCTGTGCAACTGGTGTTACAGAGGTTATCGAGTATTATCTTGTACTCGTCAAGCGGATGGGCAGAAAGATAGATGCCCACGAGGTCGCGCTCTTTGTTGAGTCGCTCTATGTCGCTCCAATATTCATCAGTCTTAGGTATGGCAGGTGTGGCAATCTCAATGCTGTCGAATCCTCCGAACAGAGAGTTCTGAGCTGAGTTCTTGGCTGTCTGATACATCTGCCCGTATCGCATGATGGTGTCTATGAACGACTCGCCCTTGCTGTTCTGAGCAAAGAAATCTTCGCGTCGTATGCCAAAGCTGTCGAAACCACCACTCAGGGCCAAGGCTTCGAATGCCTTGCGGTTGACCTGACTGAAGTTGACACGCTGTACGAAGTCAAAGATATCCTTATAAAGTCCGTTCTTCTCGCGTTCTTCGATTATGGCCTGTGCCACACCGTCGCCCATACCCTTGATAGCAGCCAGACCGAAACGTATCTCGCCATTGTGGTTGACACCAAACTTCTGATACGACTCGTTGACATCGGGACCCAACGTGGCGATGCCCATCTGCTTGCATTCGTCCATCAACTTAGTGATTTCCGTTATCTGGTCGCGGCGACGGCTCATGATGGCAGCCATAAACTCTGCGGGGTAGTTGGCTTTAAGATATGCCGTCTGATAGGCCACCCATGAATAGCAAGCGGCATGCGACTTGTTGAAGGCGTAGGATGCAAAGGCTTCCCAGTCGCCCCATATCTTGTCGAGCACCTTGGGGTCATGGCCATTCTTTTTTCCACCCTCAATGAATTTGGGCTTCATGGCATCTACTATGTCTTTCTTTTTCTTTCCCATAGCCTTTCGCAGTGCATCACTCTCACCACGAGTAAAGTCGGCCAATAGTCGCGACAGCAACATCACCTGCTCCTGATAGACGGTAATGCCATAGGTGTCCTTCAGGTATTTCTCCATCACGGGGATGTCGTAAGTAATGGGCTCCTCGCCATGCTTACGACGGATAAACTGTGGGATATAGCCCATAGGTCCCGGACGGTAGAGGGCATTCATGGCAATGAGGTCCTCGAAGACGGTAGGCTTCAGCTCACGCAGATACTTCTGCATTCCTGCCGACTCAAACTGGAAGGTACCGATGGTACGCCCCTGCTGGTAGAGTTCGAAGGTCTTGGGGTCGTCGATGGGTATGTGGTCGAGGTCGATGTCTATGCCTCGTGTCTGCTTGATGACAGCACAGGCCTCCTTCATCTCCGAGAGGGTCTTCAACCCAAGAAAGTCCATCTTGATGAGTCCAGTAGATTCTATAACATGACCGTCATATTGCGTGCAGTTGGTCTTTACGTCCTTGAAGTCGGGGTCATCGGCTGTTGACACTGGCACCCAGTCGGAAATAGGGTCACGGCAGATAATGAATCCGCAGGCATGAATACCCGTGCCTCGCACGGTGCCCTCAAGCATCTTAGCATACTTGATGGTATTGGCAAGCGCAGTGTCAGTAGAAGCCTCAGCCTCTTGCAGTTCTTTAACGGCACGTATGGCATTGGGCAGATTCATCTTAGGTGTCTTGCCGTCAACATCGGGAAGACGGTCGGGAATGGCCTTACACAGAGCATTAGTAACGCTGAGTGGTACTTTCTCTACTCGTGCCACGTCCTTCAGCGAGTTTTTCGTGGCCATTGTAGCATATGTTATGATGTGTGCGCAATTCTCGTGTCCATACTTGTCTTCAACCCACTTCAACACTCGTCCTCGTCCGTCGTCGTCGAAATCGGTATCGATATCAGGCAGCGAGATACGGTCTGGATTCAAGAAACGCTCAAACAGCAGGTCGTATTTAAGTGGGTCTATCTTGGTGATACCCAGACAGTAAGCCACTACACTACCTGCAGCGGAGCCACGTCCAGGACCAACCATCACTCCCAATTCGTCGCGCGCCGAGTTGATAAAGTCCTGCACGATAAGGAAGTATCCAGGGAAACCCATTGTCTTCATGATGTGCAACTCGAAGCGTATGCGGTCGTCAACCTCCTTGGGCAGCGAAGAGTGGAGGATAGAAAGTACAGAACCATCAGCATCTACAGTCTGCACGCTCAAATCCAAGGGCTGACCATTGTTATAGCATCTGGCGGCACCTTTATATGCCAACTGTGCCAGATAGTCGGCCTCAAACTTGATGCGGTATAATTTGTCGTAGCCTCCCAGCTTCTTGATTTTCTTCTCGCCATCCTCAGGCGACAGCGGGTTTTCGCCGTTCTCGTCGCGGGTAAACTCCTGATAGAGCTGTTCCTCTGTGAATTTTTCCCGCCACTGTTCCTCAGTACCAAACTCCTCGGGGATAGGGAAGAAAGGCATAATGGGGTCGTGGTCGATGCTGTATATCTCCACTTTGTCGAGTATCTCACAGGTATTGGCCAATGCCTCTGGCACATCGCAGAACACATCGTTCATCTCCTCGCGGGTCTTAAACCACTCCTGCTTAGAATATAGCATGCGCGTCGGGTCGTCAAGGTCTTTTCCTGTCGAAAGACATAGCAAATGATCGTGGGCCTCTGCATTCTCCTGGTCAACGAAATGTGCATCGTTCGAGCATACTAGCTTGATACCATACTCATGAGCCAGTTCTATAAGCACTTTATTAGCTTTCTGCTGCAGTGGGAAAGTCTCACGGTTAGCACGCAACGAAGGATCTTTCACTTCGTGACGCTGCAACTCCAAATAGTAGTCGTCGCCAAACACGCGGTGATACCATTCAATGGCCTCTCGGGCCCCAGCGATATCACCGTCGAGAATCTTCTTGGGCACCTCACCCGCAATACATGCCGAACAAACAATAAGGCCCTCATGGAATTTTTCCAGATCCTCGCGGTCAGTACGCGGACGCATATAGAATCCATCCACCCACGAACGGCTCACCAGCTTTATCAGGTTCTTATATCCTTGGTAGTTTTTTGCCAGCACTATAAGGTGATAACCGCTCTGATGGCGCTTGTCGTCCTTGAGCAGTTTCGAGCCATAGCGCGACACATACATCTCGCAACCGAAGATGGGTTTGAAAGGTTCAAGGCCCTCTTTCTTGCGACCCTTATTTACACCATTCACATAGTCGTGAAATTCCTTGATGCCAAACATGTCGCCATGGTCTGTAATAGCCATTCCGCGCATGCCGTTACCCAGGGCCTTGTCAACCAACAGCTTTATGCTCGACTGACCATCAAGTATAGAATAGTATGTATGTACGTGAAGATGTACAAAATCTTCCATATTATATCTTTTTTCTGTTTTTAAGGCTCAAAGTTACGAAATTATTATTAATTCTTATGCTTTAGGTGTATTTTTTAATTCATAATTTTCAATTTTTAATTTTTATTCGTACCTTTGCATGAAGAAATGACTACAAACCCATGGGAGCAAGAATAAAGAAACTTAAAAAAATCAGAATTCACCGCGAAGGCACCAACGAACTAACACTAAGCATGCTGGCTCTGCTAGCCATTGGCTCAGCGTTATGGTTTTTCATTGATTCACCTATTCCTTTCTGGCTTTTTATCGTTGTCTTCGGTATGGCGTGGATTATGGCACTCAACTTCTACCGCTGTCCCATCCGCTATTTCAACGGTGATACCGAGAAGTTGGTGGTGGCACCTGCCGACGGAAAGATAGTGGTGGTGGAAGAAGCCGAGGAAAACGAATATTTCCATGACAAGCGACTCATGATAAGCATCTTCATGAGCCCGCTCAATGTTCATGCCAACTGGTTTCCCGTTGATGGTAAGGTGAAATTCGTTCACCACCAGAACGGCAACTACCACAAGGCATGGCTGCCCAAGGCCAGTGAGGAGAACGAGCATGCCGACATCATGCTGACCACCCCCGAAGGCGAAGACATCCTAGTGCGCCAGATAGCAGGAGCCATGGCACGCCGTATAGTAACCTATGCCAAACCCAACGAAGAATGCTACATCGACGAACACCTGGGATTTATAAAATTAGGTTCTCGTGTTGACGTATATCTGCCTCTCACTGCCAAGGCTTGCGTCACAATTGGTCAGCCCACTACAGGCGACCAGACGGTGATAGCCAAACTAATGTAATGCTTAATGCTCAATGCTTAAAGATTAATTTTTAATTATGAAGAAGCATATCCCAAACATGATAACCTGCTGCAACCTGATATCAGGGTGCATAGCCACATTCTGGGCTTTCATGGGCTCACCCGACATGGCCTTGATTTTTATTATCATTGGCGCAGTGTTTGACTTCTTCGACGGGATGTCTGCCAGACTTCTCCACGTATCTTCACCCATTGGCAAGGAACTTGACTCGCTGGCAGACTGCATCACTTTCGGCTTTGCACCATCAGCAATACTCTTCAGCTACCTGCATCATTTGCTGGAGGTAGCAGACGAATTCTCGCTATCCACATTCCACTCCGTCCTACCCTATCTTGCATTCGTCATGGCAGCATTCTCTGCCCTTCGACTAGCAAAGTTCAATCTCGACGAGCGACAGGCATTGGGGTTTATCGGACTGCCCACCCCAGCTAATGCCCTCTTCTGGGGCTCGTTGATTGCTGGTTGCGGCGACTGGCTCCAAGGCATCAATTATGCCCCAGCATTCATTCTGGTGGGCATCGCCATCAGCTGCTATCTACTCATTGCTGAGATTCCCATGTTTGCGCTGAAATTCAAGACTTGGGGCTGGGCTGGCAACGAGATAAAATACATCTTCCTGCTCACATGCATCCCCCTGCTTCTGCTGTTCAAAGTCAGCGGCATAGCAGCTATCATAGCATGGTATGTCATCCTATCGGCCATCAACAATGCCAGAAGCAAATAACCATAACCAATAACTTAAAGCAAATATCATGGAAATATTAGTATTCATTATCGCAGTAATCATTCTCATCCTGTTACTCGTTGGAGGAAAGATGTGGAACACCTTGAAGGCCGCTCGTAAGGCTGCCGAGAATGCTGCCGACATGAAGGCACAGAGAGAGCGCAACGAGACAGGGCGCCAACGCACACAGTACAGCCATAAGCGTACCCAGGAGTCAGCAGAGAAAGAGAAAGAGGAACAACAGCAGGCACAGCAGGCACCTCAGCAGGAGCCACAGGAAATCACCGAGGAAGCACGGCAAGAAGAAGCCCGTCGCACTCAAACGGCAACGGGCGAGACTATCATCGACCAGCATCATCAGAAGCGCGAAGGCCAGAAAATTTTCGACGACTCCGATGGTGAATACGTTGAGTTCAAAGAAGCCTAATAATCAATAACTGTTAACCAATAACCGTTAACCGTTATGCACTAACGTGCCAATCTCCTCACCTTCCATAACTTTCTTCAGGTTACCCACTACATCCATGTTGAATACGTAGATGGGCAGATTATTGTCTTGGCACATGCAGATAGCCGTCAGATCCATCACCTTCAGTCCGCGGGCAAGCACCTCCTTATAAGTGATGGCATCGTACTTTGTAGCCGTAGGATCTTTCTCCGGGTCGGCAGTATATACTCCGTCAACGCGAGTTCCCTTCAGCATCACGTCTGCCTCTATCTCTATGCCGCGCAGACTACTGCCAGTATCAGTTGTAAAGTATGGCGACCCCGTACCTGCCGAGAAGATGCACACATAGCCAGCCTCCATAGCCTCTATGGCCTTCCATTTAGTGTAGAACTCACCGATAGGCTCCATGCGAATAGCTGTCAGCACCTTGTTCTTCACTCCCACAGCACCCAAAGCCGAACTCAGTGCCAGCGAATTGATAACAGTAGCGCACATACCCATCTGGTCACCTTTCACGCGGTCGAAACCCTTCTGACTTCCACTTAGTCCGCGGAAGATGTTGCCACCACCGATGACGATGCCTATCTGCACGCCCATCTCACTAACTTCCTTAATCTGGCGGGCATAGTCGCTCAGTCGCTCAGGATCGATACCGTATCCCTGCTTACCCATCAGGCTTTCGCCCGACAACTTCAATAGAATTCTCTTAAATCTTGCCATAATTTATTTAATTATCAATTAAGAAATTAATTTCTTTAAACGCATATCGTTTAGTACGTCCGTCAACATCGCGGAGAAGCAGATGGCCATCATCTTCTACTGTCACAATCTCTGCATAGCACTCTCCCAACGCATTACGATAGCGATGGAAGCCAGTACGCCGGTAGAGCTGAGGCAGGTAGCGCCCACGCACACCCTCCAAGTCGGCCAATTCCACATCGAAGGTATCCAGCAACTCATGTAAGAGACTCTCCCTATCAAACAGGCGTCCCGTTACATTAGCCAATGAAACGGGGTTAGGAGCATCACTCACAAAACAAAGCTGATTTACATTCAAACCTACTCCAATGATGCTGTCTTTAATCACACCACCCTGCAGACGATTCTCTATCAGAGTGCCACATATCTTTCTGTCGCCCACATAAATGTCGTTGGGCCATTTGACGCTGACATTCTTGACATACTTTGAGACTACCTTTGCTATGCTGTTTGCCACAGCCATCGAAACCACAAACTGCCTATTCACTGGAACAGCAGTAGGATGAATCAGCATGGAGTATAGTAGGTTCTTGCCACGTTCTGACTCCCAAGTATTCGTACCACAGCCTCGTCCTGCCGTCTGGTAATCCGTCCAAACGGCAAATTGTCCATAGCTGTTAGCCATTTGCTGATGATTGTCAGCTAGCCAACGGTTCGTCGAATCTGTCTCAGAAATATGTACTATGTCCCATTCCATGTTGCAAAGATAGCAAAGAAAAATGAAAATTGAAATATGAAAAATGAAAAATATGCTACCGCCTTGATTTTTTGCAAAACAGAACAGAAAATAATCTTCAAAAATAAAATTTTCAATTTTCAATTTTCAATTTTCAATATAAAGAGTTACTTTTGCATCATGGAAGAAAAAAACAAAGATGAAATGTATATGCGCAAAGCACTCGACGAAGCACGACAGGCTTTCGCAGAAGGAGAAATCCCCATTGGGGCGGTAGTGGTTTGCAAGGATAGGATTATAGCCCGTGCCCATAACCTTACCGAGACACTGCACGACGTGACAGCCCATGCCGAGATGCAAGCCATCACATCAGCTGCCAACGAGCTTGGTGGCAAGTATCTCACCGACTGCACTCTGTATGTCACCGTAGAGCCGTGCACCATGTGTGCAGGAGCATTGGGTTGGAGCCAGATACCACGCATCGTATATGGCTGCCGTGACGAAAAACGTGGATATACCGATTATGCCCCACGTGCGCTGCATCCCCGCTGCACAGTAACTGGCGGCATCCTTGAGGAGGAATGCCGCCAGTTGATGCAGGATTTCTTCAAGGGCAGGCGTTAGTCACAACCGCCATCCCTTGGTTGTTCTGCTCACATTATCTTAAAACAACCTTCTTAACTTCAGTCTTTCCGTTCGAATATATAGTCTTTACTATATTTACACCTTTGCCCAACTCAGCCGTTAAGGTGCCCTTAGAGTTGAAAATCTCAGTTCCTATAACCTCAGTTTCGGCATCCATGTTGCTGATAGATGTTACCTCACCCATCGAGATGTCATCATCCTCCTCATCGAACGACGACATGCTGCGAGCTCCGGCAGTCACGCTCAATGTAGCTCCTGCGTAGGTAGAGACCTCGCTCTGCACCTTGCTGACATCCATCGATGAGTAGCTGTAGTTACTGCTGGGATTGAAGTAGCTGATGCTGCCGCTGCGCTGCTGTTTATCGCTGGCGCCCGAGCATCCGGTGATGGTGACGTTATAGTCGGTATAGCCGCTACTGGTAGCATAGCACTTCCAGGGGTATTTCTTTGCTGCCGTGCTTGTGAAGGCAGTCTTCTCGATATAGACATTGCTCCTATAGCCACCGCCTACGCAGTAGTTGGCAACAGAACTGCTATAGAGGCAGTTTAGGATGTGCATCTGCGAGAAACGTACACGCGGCATGCGCTCACGACAACCTTCGTCCCACCAGCAGTTGGCAAACGTGGTGCGAAGCTTACCCTCGTCCTTAGAAGCATTCTTGTCGCTGCCGCCCCACAGGTCGCTGAAACGGTGGTCGTTGCTACCGCCAGAGCCGCCTGACCAAGGGCTGATGAGGTAGCGGAAGCGACACCAGGTGACGCTGATGTTGTCGGAACCGTTGTTGCAGTCGAAGTTGCCATCTACACCGTCCTGGAAGTCGCAGTGGTCAACCCAGATATACTGGCAGTTCTGGATGGTCAGGTTGTCGTTGCCGTCGATGTCGTAGGCACCGGCACCCTTGAAGGTGAGGTTGCGCAGGATGATGTTCGAACAGTTCTTCAACATCAGGATACCCGTATTGCTTACAGTGCTGGTATGTGTGGTGTTAGCCAGGGCTGATCCGGGCAGACCATAGACGGTCTTATTCTTTGCGTCCTTGACGGTCTGTATTCCGGAGAACTTCAGCGTACCCTTCACGTAGATAGTCTTCTGGTCGGTGCCTGCCATGGCGCTGAGGAAGTCGGCTGCGGTGGTGACGGTAACCGAGTTCTTGTTACTTGAACCAGTGATGCTGCCGCCGACAGTACCCCAACCTACGGGAGCATTCTTGTCGTAGCTGCTCATGCCAGAAACGGAAGAGCTGGAGGAACTGGTAGAACTAGAACTGCTGGAAGAACTAGACACACTGGAGACGGTGACGCTCTTCTCCGAGCCGAAGCCGCCCATGGGGTTTGAGGCACGTACGGTGTATTTGCCCGTAGCGGTGATGTTATAAGAGGTGGTGCCGCTACCGACGATGGCCACGAACGAACCATCCTTGAAAATGGCGTAGGAGCTGGCTCCGCTGACTGCCGACCACTTGATGGTGTTGCCGCTCTGCGACACGCTACTCATGGTGAGCTGGGCACAATCTTCGTTGGGCGTCCATGAGGTAAACACCTTATTCAAGGCATAGCCCTTGGCTGCCGATGCCGACAGAATGGTCTCCTTCTTCGAGGTGGTGCTTCCTAGTGTGAAGCTGACGACGTTGCTCGACGGCGATACGGTGCTACCGCTTGAGTTCTTTGAGTTGTACTCCACGAACTTGTCGGCAACGACGTTCATGCCGGCAGCGGTGAAGCGGGTAGAGATAATCTTCGAGGGATCCGACAGCGTGGTGTTGATGTAGGCCAGGCGCGGTGTACCGCCCCAAGCACGACCCAAGCTGTAGGATGCAGCCTTGTTGCTGATAGTGCAGTTGTTGAACACATAGCCCCATGTGCTCTGCGTGTATGGAGCAGCGATAACGCAGCTGCCTGAACCGCTCGAAGTACGGGGCTCGACGGTCAGCGTACACTCGTTGAAGAATACGTCTCCGCCGCCGCAGATAAAGTCAACGGTGCCGTGGATGTCGCAGCCCTCGAAATAGAACTGGCCGCTGGCATTGTTGCTATAGTAGGTATCCTGATACGACATCAGCTTGACGTTCTTCAGTATGGTGTAGTTACCCTTGTCCTGCAGTGTCACGGCACGGCCTGCCGAACCGGCATTGTAGTAATCGAGGGCATTCTGGATGGTCAAATCCTGGAAGTAGTTGTTGTTACCCTTGTTGAGCAGGGTGGCAGTAGAAGAGATACCCTCGTTGGCCACGGCAGGAGCATTCTTGATGATGGTCTTCTCCATGCTCTGTCCGATGATGGAGATGTTGCTGCCGGTGATGGCGGTCAGACAGGTAGTGCCAAGATTGTATGTTCCGTTGGGCAGGAAGATATACTTGCGGCCAGACGACGTGCTGCTGTTGGCCTTAGACAGGGCCGACAGGAAACCGCTAGCAGATCCTGCGCTGACAATGTAGTAGTTCTGGCTGACAGCGGTGAAGTTACCACTGGCGGTAGTGGTATTGTCGGTAGTAGAGCTTGAAGAACTAGAACTACTTGAAGAACTAGACGAACTGGATGTTGCCGTACCGCTGCCGGTATAGTTCTTCATGGCAACCTTGATGCTGTACAGATAGCTCGTGGCCGAGGCATAGATGACGACATAGCCCGTGCTTACCTCACTGCTGGTAGCGGTGTGGTTGGTGACGTCGGCACTGGCTGCCGTACCACCCACAGCATAGTTGTGATAGCCGGGATAGCTGGTGACGGTCACCACGTCGCTGGTGCTAGTGACGGGGACGCGCAGCGTGGTCTTGGCGTTCAACTGGGCATCGCTGGTGCGCTGGGCAAACTTGCCATACTGACCGATGCAGTAGATGGTGACATCGCTCAGCGTGGAGGGAATGCGGCCCTGTGTACCCTCAATGGTCAGACCGCTCAGCGACGAGGGGTTCACATTCTGGAAGTCCCACAGCGCCGTGGCTGACGTTCCGCTGCTGGTGGTCACCTTCTGCACTACCTTGACGCTATACAGATAGCAGTTACCCAACGAGGCAACCTCTACATAGCCCTTCGACACCTCGCTGCTGGTGGCAGTATGTGTAGTGGTGTTGGCCGTGGCGGCAGTACCGTTGATCTTGTAGTTGTAGTAGCCGGGATAGCTCACGATGGTCACTACGTCGCTGGTGCTCTGAACGGGAATACGCATATAGGTGTTCGCATTTAATTGTACGTCACTGGTGCGCACGGCAAACTTGCCGCTCTTGGCGATAACGAACATCTTGATGCTTGAATTGTTGGAAGCTACATGCTGCTGTGCACCCTCGATTTTCAGGCCCGCCAGGCTCGACGGATTCATGTTCTTGAAATCCCAAAGTCCGGTTACGGTAGTGGTTGCGGCTTCGGCCTTTACGAAGCCAAGCAGCATGCAGGCGGCCATCAGGCACTGCATGACTCGGTTGGTTAAATGTCTTGTCATAAGAGTAGGTTTTTAGGTAGTTTGTTTTTATATTTTTTAAACGTTGTATTGTTCGACACATTGTGTGGAATCGCATGCAAAGATAAAAACAATTATTCCGTTTGTGAACGAAAAAAACTCGAAAACTTAACGTAAACGTTTGCAGTAATTTAGCGATTCAGAACAACAACACAACAATGGTTCGAAAGAGAACAATACACTCTGAGTTAGGAACCTTAACATCTATTACTAGATTTGTACTGAATAAGTATATGAGGAAAAATCTGACAGTGGAAAGAACACCCACAAGACACAAATGTAGAGAAAAAAAATACAGAACTAAGACACATAATATGGTTTTTTTTCATATATTTGCAATCACAAATGATAACCTTATATAAATACTAACATTATGAAAAGAAATATCATCATCATCACTTTGCTGCTGGCAGCATCGCAGTATATTGTTGCACAGACTTCAGGATACCAGAAACTCGACGAGTGGGTATCAGTATGGAAAGAGGCACAGAAAACTACATTCGGATATCCCGCCAACCAGATATCACCGCTACACAGTTTCTATAAATGGTACGTAGAGGCTGGAATGGACGTGGTGAACCTGAACAATGCCGGCGACCCGATGACTGACAACCCTGAGAGACTGTCGTCGCAGGCATTCGAGCGCGACGTAATAGAGTTTTTCGCTCCACTTTACGACTTCGACAAAGACGACGTGTGGGGTATAGTGACCCACAGCGGCACAGACGGCAACAACCACGGCATATACTTCGGTGCCAACTATCTGACAAACAAGACCAATCTGGAACCTATTGTATATGTGAGCGATGAAGCACACTACTCGAACATGCGAGTGGCTCACCTGCAGGACCTTGAAGTGAGACTGATAAAGAGCGACAAGATGGGACGCATGATTCCTGAGGAACTGGACAAGAGTCTCGACACCCTGCGACCTGCCCTACTGGTATATGCAATGGGGTCAACATTCAAGGGAGCCATCGACGATCAGGAGGCTCTCAACAGGGTGCTTGACAGTCACCCGGGGATTCCTGCCGTGTATAGACACGTTGACGCTGCACTGTTTGGCGGATACCTGCCCTTTACAAGCGACAACAAGATGGTGAGCCACAAGGCCATGAGATTCGAGTCGATAGCCATAAGCGGCCATAAGTTCTTCGGTATCGACTCGCCATGCGGCCTGTTCATCTGCACTCGCGATGTGTATGAAAACCAGACTGACTTCAACGTAACCTACCTGAACGGCAACATGCGCATGATTAACTGCTCGCGTGACGCTCTGCAGCCTCTGAAATTCTGGTGGCTGATACAGACCATTGGGTACGACGGATGGGCAAGGCAAGCCAAACAGATGAAGGAGTGTACAGCATACCTCAAGCAGCAGCTTGACGCAATAAAATGGCCGTGCTGGGCTAATGAATATAGCAACACGGTTTTTTTCAGACGCCCCTCAGCTGACATTGTAAAGAAATACACGCTGGCTCAGGGATACGACGAGAATTTTGGTGGTGAACTGGCTCACGTGGTGGTGATGCAGCACGTGACGAAAGAGAAGATTGACAACTTCGTGGCCGAACTGAAGCAGCAAGCAGAATGTGCAGAAAAGTGTTGCCAGAAGCCATGACAACGAATGATTGTTTATATAATAAAGGAATAGCGATGGACTACAACATAAAGACCGGATATCCGGTGAAGGAATACGGCCAACCAGTAAAACGCTACTGTCAGACTCTTGACCTGAAGGACGACGCAGAACTAATTGCCCGCTATCGCGAGGCTCACGACAGATACCACTCCTGGCCCGAAATCAGAGAGGGAATACGTGAGGTGGGAATACTGGAAATGGAGATATACATTCTGGGCAACAGACTCTTCATGATAGTGGAGACTCCTCTGGATTTCGACTGGCAGGAGGCAATGACGCGACTGGCCACTCTGCCGCGACAAGAGGAATGGGAGGCCTATGTTGCCATGTTCCAAGATTGCAAACCTGGCAGCACCTCCGACCAGAAGTGGCAGTTGATGGAACGAATGTTCTATCTATACTAAGAGAGGATTTACACTGTTATTTGTCGTAGGCGTGCAGCGGATAGTCGGTAGTATAGTGCAGTCCGCGGCACTCCTTGCGCTCCAGTGCCCAACGAGTAATCAGGTATGCCACGTTGATGATATTGCGCAGTTCGCAGATGTCACGGGTGGCATGGACGCGCTTGAAGAGTCGCTCAGTTTCCTCATAAAGCATATCGAGGCGGTCCCATGCACGATGCAGGCGAAGGTCAGAGCGCACGATACCTACATAGTTGGCCATGATGAGGTTGACCTCCTTGACGCTTTGGGTAATAAGCACTTTCTCTTCGTTGGTCATTGTGCCTTCATCGTTCCACTCGGGCACACGTTCGTTCCAGTCGTACCAATCGACATGCTTAAGCGAGTCCTTGGCAGCGGTATCGGCATACACCACGGCCTCGATGAGTGAGTTGGAGGCCAGACGGTTGCCACCATGCAGTCCCGTACACGAGCACTCGCCAAGGGCATAGAGTCCCTCGATGCTCGACTGGCCGTTGAGGTCAACTTTGATACCCCCGCACATATAGTGGGCAGCAGGGCGCACAGGAATGTAGTCCTGAGTGATGTCGATGCCTATAGAGAGGCACTTCTGATAGATATTGGGGAAGTGGTGTCGAGTCTCCTCTGCAGGTTTATGAGTAACGTCGAGACATACGTGGTCGAGGCCGTGAATCTTCATCTCCTTATCTATAGCACGAGCCACAATATCGCGAGGAGCCAGCGACAGACGCTCATCGTATTTCTCCATGAATGTCTCGCCATTGGGCAGTTTCAATATACCACCATAGCCTCGCATGGCCTCAGTGATAAGGTAAGCAGGATGCGTCTCCTTGGGATTGTGGAGCACTGTTGGGTGGAACTGTACAAACTCCATGTCGGCCACTGTGGCCTTGGCCCTGTATGCCATGGCGATGCCGTCGCCTGTGGCAATGACTGGATTTGAGGTGGTAAGATATACTGCTCCACATCCGCCAGTACACAATACGGTAATCTTGGCAAGATAGGTATCTACGCGCTCCTCGGGATTGAGCACATAGGCTCCATAGCATCGTATATTGGGGGAGCGGCGGGTAACACGGACTCCAAGATGATGCTGTGTGATGATTTCAACAGCAAAGTGATTTTCCTTAACCTCGATATCGGGGCAGTTGCGTACAGCCTCCATCAGTCCGCGCTGTATCTCGGCACCTGTATCGTCGGCATGATGCAGTATGCGGAATTCAGAGTGTCCGCCCTCGCGGTGCAGGTCGAACTGTCCGTCATCCTTGCGATCAAAGTTGACGCCCCACTCCACCAGTTCCTGTATCTGCTCAGGAGCCTTGCGCACCACCTGCTCTACGGCGGCACGGTCGGAGATATAGTCGCCGGCTATCATGGTATCTTCGATGTGCTTGTCGAAATTGTCGAGTTCAAGGTTGGTTACCGAAGCCACACCACCTTGTGCAAACGAGGTATTTGCCTCGTCGAGCGAAGTCTTGCAGATTAGACATATCTTGCCGTTCTTCTCCGAAGTGGAGGCTGTAGTGTCATTGGAAAGGGCGCGTGCCACCTTCAGTGCGTAGCTCATGCCTGCAACGCCGGCACCGATAATCAGGAAATCGTACTTGTAAACCATTGGTAATAAATACTAAACTTTTCTACTTGGCTGCAAAGATACGAAATAAATTGAAAATTGAAAATTGAAAATTGAAAATTTTTAGTACTACACATGAAAAACCCAAAACTCAAAACCCAAAACTCAAAACATTTTTGTAATTTTGCACACGAAATGAAGAAATGTATTATTTTATTGCTCTCGTGGGCAGCTATTGCGGCTGCTACGGCACAGGACAGTCTGCGATTCCGTATCGACTCGCTGCTGGAAGATCCGATGTTTGAAACGTCGCAAGTGGGACTGATGGTCTATGACCTTACAGCCGACTCGGCTATATATATGCGAAACCAGCGACAGCTGATGCGACCTGCATCGTGTATGAAACTGGTAACAGCCATCACGGCACTCGATGCACTGGGCAGCAAATATGAATATCTGACACGCATATATTATACTGGCAACATTGCCGACTCAACACTCAGAGGAAACATCTACTGCGTAGGCGGATTCGACCCCATGCTGACTATGGACGACGTGGCTGCATTGGCATCGTGTGTAAGAAAGGCGGGAATAGACAGCATACGAGGACTGCTGGTGGCCGACCGCTCTATGAAAGAGATGAACGACTATGGCGAGGGATGGTGCTGGGACGATGACAACCCAGTGCTCACTCCTCTGTCGATAGGACGCAAAGACATCTTCCTGCAGACCTTTGCCGAGGAGGTGACGCGATTGGGAATAAACCTTGAAGGCGCCAGGCTCACTGGAGGCACCATGCCTGCCAACGCCAGACTGATAGGCGTGATGCGACGTCCCATCACAGATGTACTGCAGCGGATGATGAAGATGAGCGACAACTTCTATGCCGAATCGATGTTCTATCAGACTGCCGCATCGGCAAAGAAGGGGCTGGCTCGTGCCAGCGATGCACGAAACATATCTAAGAAACTCTTTGCACGACTCGGACTGGGACACTATCCTTACAAAATCGCTGACGGATCGGGACTCTCGCTGTACAATTATGTCTCGACAGAACTGCTGTGTGCACTACTGCGCCACGCATGGAAGTCGCCCGACATACGCAACGCCCTGCTGCCTTCGCTGCCTGTGGCAGGAATAGACGGCACACTAAAAGACCGCATGAAAAACACCTGCGCCCAGGGCAATGTGCGGGCAAAGACGGGTACGCTGACTGGCATATCCAGCCTGGCAGGATATTGCACCACCAAAGACGGACGACAACTTGCATTTGCCATTATCAACCAGGGAGTGATGCACAATAAGACAGCCAAAGCGTTCCAAGACCGCCTCTGCACACTATTGTGCGAACAGTAATCATCAACACTTATCTCAACTCAACACATAGAGTCAGGCCCTTTGTGTAACGCTGGCACACTCGGGGCAGATGCCTTTGACCAGATAGTTGGCAGAATGCATCACAAAGCCAATGGGCAGCGCTATGGACGGCACTGGCAGATGGTCGAGGCAGAAAGTGCGCTGGCACTGTTCACAGAAGAAATGCACATGCAGGTCATCATCTACATCATGATGGCGACTATGACACAGTTCATAGCGCACTCCATCGCCTCCATCCTCGATGACATGTACCAGATGGCTATCACGGAAGAGCGTCAGTGTGCGGAATATTCCCGACTTATCGATAGTCATAATCTTGTTCTCCAACTCAGTGAGCGACATTGGCCTTCCTGCTGTGTCGAGAGCCTTAAGCACCACAATGCGATTGGCAGTGGGCTTTATGGCGTGTTTCTCCAAAAATTCTTCTAAATTCTTCATTGCAGGTGCAAAGATACGAAATTATTTGGAAATTGAAAAATAAAGGCTCTGCTCGTTATGTCTGGAGACTATAAATTTTACTAATCATTTCATCGTTCTCATTGCATTCAGCACAGCCAGCACAGTGACACCGACATCAGCAAAGACTGCCATCCACATAGTGGCTGCACCAAATGCTGCCAATAACAGCACAAGCAGTTTAACGGCTATGGCGAAGACGATGTTTTGACGGGCAATAGCTATGGTGCGTCTCGACAGGCGGATGGCAAGAGGAATCTTTGAGGGGCAGTCGTCCATCAGCACTACGTCTGCTGCCTCGATGGCGGCATCGCTGCCGAGGGCTCCCATGGCAATACCGCAGTCAGCAAGTGCCAGCACTGGAGCATCGTTGATGCCATCGCCAACAAACACCAGTCGGCCGTCGCCAGTGCGTTGTTCCATAATGCGCTGCATATAGTCAACCTTGTCGGCAGGCAGCAGGGCTGCATGATACTCGTCGATGGCCGTAGCCTGTGCCACATGGGCTGCTGTGGCCTCTCCGTCGCCGGTGAGCATCACAGTACGTGCTATGCCTGCAGACTTCAGACTTGCTACTGCCTCGCAGGCATCATCCTTCAGCTGGTCGGATATCACGATATGTCCGGCATATACGCCATTGATGGCCACATGCACTATAGTTCCCGTATGATGGCATGGATGCCAGTCGGCACCAACAGCCTCCATCAGCTTGCTGTTGCCCACACTCACTACATCGCCGTTGACAACTGCCTTTATGCCCTGTCCGGCAATCTCTTCGACAGACTCCACGGTGCAGTCATCATTCTCTTCGGGATATGCATTGCGCAGTGACACGGCAATGGGGTGTGTGGAGTATCGCTCCACGTGGGCTGCCAAGTGCAGCAGATGGCGCTCGTCGCACTGCTCAGGATGAACGGCACTGACCTCAAACTTACCATGAGTGAGAGTGCCTGTCTTGTCGAACACCACAATCTCTGTCTTAGCGAGGACATCCATATAGCTGGCTCCCTTGATGAGGATGCCACGACGCGATGCTCCGCCTATGCCGCCAAAGAATGTGAGAGGCACAGAGATGACGAGGGCACATGGGCACGACACTACAAGGAATAGCAGGGCACGATAGAGCCATACGGCAAATGAGGCTCCCAGCAGCAGTGGCGGCACAACAGCCAACAGCAGGGCTGCACCAACGACAATGGGGGTATAAACCTTGGCAAAGCGGGCAATAAACGTCTCGCTGCGCGATTTCTTCTCGTTGGCAGACTCTACAAGACTGATTATCTTAGCTACGGTGCTCTCGCCAAACGGTTTGGTAACACGGACTTTCAGCAACCCCGACAAGTTGACACAGCCAGACAGCACCTCGTCTTCCTCGCCAACCTTGCGTGGCAGACTCTCACCAGTGAGTGCCACGGTATTGAGACTCGACGAGCCCTCAACCACTATGCCGTCCATAGGAATCTTGTCGCCTGGTCTTACAACGATTGTCTCGCCAACAGCAACGCTCTCAGGACTCACCACACAAATCTCCCCTTGGCGCAAAACACTGGCAGAGTCGGGTCGAATATCCATCAGATGGGCTATCGACTTGCGGCTGTTGTCTTCAGCATAGTCTTCGAACAACTCGCCAACTTGGAAGAAAAGCATGACGAAGACTGCTTCGGGGAACTGAGTCTCGGCACCAGGAAGGAAACCAATGAGCAGCGCTCCGATGGTGGCTATCGACATCAGCAGGTCTTCGTTGAAAGGCTCTCCCTCAACGATGCCTTCTGCAGCCTCGCCAAGTATGTCATAACTAATAATAAGGTAGGGAACGAGATAGACCAGCAACAACTGCCATGCAGGCAGATCCAGCAGCTTCTCTACAGCGACGGCACCAGCCAGCAGCAGGGCCGTCAGAATCACTCTAATAAGTTTTTTGTTCATATCTTTATCCGTTTTTCTGTTTCTGGCGGCAAAGGTACGAACTATCTGATGCAACTTAGTTGCAAAGTATGGGTACGCTGACCTTCACTTCAGTTAGGTCGGCCTTGGTGCGGTGTGCCTGAACGCTGACTCCCAACTTAATTTTGCCCAGTCGGGGGAAGGTGTAAAAAACTCCTATGTGCTCATAGTAGGGCTGTTCTACCTGCTTGGCGCTGTAGCCCATCTGACGGTGGAGATATACGCCCAATGCCATGTCGAGCGACAGGTTGTGATAATACACCTCATGGCGTGCCGATATACCAATCGACCAGGGCGAATGGCTAACAGTGCGGCCTGCAGTCTCGTCAAGTTCTCTGACATGGCTATAATAGGTACCATAATACACATCGGCTCCTATGCCTGACGCCCAACGTCGTGCATAGCGGTACATCATGGCTACCTGGGCAGAGTAGGATGGATAGAAGTGGAAATGCTCAGTGCGGTAGTCGGCAGCATCGGGAGGGGTATCAAACTGGGTGCGCTGCCAGTCTTCCAGCAGCGTCTTGCCTCCCACGCCCAAACGGATATCGCCATACCAATATTTCTTGAAATAAGGTGAAGGGGCACAACCTTCGTCACGATGCCTTACAGCCTTGTCGTAGGGGGCATAGCGTAGCCCCAGGCATGGTCCCACATGATTCTCTCCCTTGTTAGGGCGATAGAGTGCACCATTGCTATGGTGACCATAGAGCAGCCCTGCCGTTAATCCCCATTCGTCGCTCAGCTGACAAGTGGCAGTGATGCCTGCCCCGAAGTATATCGTCAGATGAGAACCTATCAGTTCGTTGTCGATATTATCTGTCTTGTTATACTTCCATGCGTTATAGCCTACGCCTACCCTCAGCAGATAGTCTAACTGCCAGCGTCCCTTGCGCAACAGGGGGCGTGAGAATGCGCCATACAGCGTCACTATGTCGCCCAGATGCGAGTCGTAGTCCACCATCTGCGCCATGCCCCATGCGGGGTCGGCAGTACGGCGCATCGTCACGCCATTGTTCAGACTGATCTTTATGCCTGCGCTAAGCGTAGGATAGTTATAGTCGCGAGCAAAGGCATCGCTGTCGCTGGGCAGCGCACTGTAGTTCAGTTCGGCACCCACCACAAAAGCGTGCTTGTCGCGCAGCCATTTGCGCTCATATTCGTCCATGGCAATCTGCCACGCGGGGCCTGTAAAAACGGTATATCCCGTATGGCGGGCTGAGTCACTCTTCGTCTCAGCCATTGTCGCAGTACACGCTGCCAGCAGCAGTATCGTCAGCAATCTTCTCATTCTGCTTGCAAAAGTATAAAATTGTTTTTAGTTTTGAGTTTTTAGTTTTGAGTTTTTCAAGGGTAGCACAAAAAAAATTTTCAATTATCAATTTTCAGTTTTCAATTTATTTCGTACCTGTGAACTGACGCTCTTAGGTACTTTCGTTCGAGAAAACTCAAATAAATTTGGTTTTCTTCTTACTTATTCGTACCTTTGCCCACGAAATGAAAACAATCAATATTGCAATCTTTGTGTCGGGAAGCGGCACCAACTGTGAGAATCTCATCAAGTATTTCAGTGGCTCGGAACGTGTCAACTGCGCCCTCGTCATCAGCAACAAGGCTGATGCCTATGCATTGGTCAGGGCCGAGAGACTGGGCGTAAAAACCGCTGTGGTTCCTAAGGCCCAGCTGAACGATGCCAACCACATGTTACCCCTGTTGCGCGACAATGACATACACTTCATCGTGCTGGCAGGCTTCCTGCCTCTGGTTCCCGACTTCCTGATTGACGCTTTTCTCCGGCGCATTGTCAACATCCACCCCGCCCTACTTCCAAAGTTCGGAGGTAAGGGCATGTGGGGCCACCATGTCCATGAAGCTGTCAAGGCTGCTGGCGAGACTGAGACTGGCATGACAGTACACTGGGTAACTCCAGTATGCGATGGTGGTGAGATTATTGCACAATACCGTACCCCCCTGCTCCCCACTGACACTGTGGACGACATAGCAGAAAAGGAACACCAGCTGGAAATGAGATATTTCCCGCTGGTGGTAGAAAAGGTGTTGCAAGAGACCTTCTAAGCTTCTCACCTCTAAGACTAGTAGATAGCCTTAAAAGCCTTCGTGTCCATCAGGTGACGGTCAGTGATCTTGATATCAGGAATTACTGGCAGACACATGAAAGCCATCGTGATGAACGGTGACTTCATCTGGCATCCTATCTCCTTGACCTTTTCCTGGATGCACAGTGTACGGAAGGCAATCTCGTGACCTCCCATAGGTGCCATCAGTCCGGCAATAGGCAGCGGAATATCCATTATCTCCTGCGGGGTGACCACCACTTGTCCGCCTCGCATCTCAATGATACGGTTGATGGCGCGCACCAGATACTCGTCGTTAGAACCTATGGCCACGATGTTGTGGCAGTCGTGAGCCACCGACCCAGCCATGGCACCTTCCTTGATGCTAAAGCCACGCACCAGTCCCACTACGGGTTTGGCTCCTGGCTCATAGCGGTTATAGACCACTATTTTCTGCACCTCAGGCCATGGATACTGTGAGTCGAACAGCGGATTACCCGATACCTTCACCACTTCGTGCTCTGTTAGCAGACTGCCGTCGGAAGCATGTATTACATGAACCGTATCTCCACTCTTGATGTCGAGTGCGATATCGGCAGCAGTGATAGGCACTGCCACGAATTTGTTGGGGAAGTCGTCCGACAGAATATACTCGTCGCGGACAGCCTGCTTTGAGGGCAGACTGGAGTTGTAGTTATATACCTCAAGTCCCCTGATGACGGTACTCTCCACTCTGAATCGCGGAGTGACGTTATCAACAGTGATGAAGGTGGCCGGATCGCCAGCCTGCAGCAGTCCCCAGTTCTGGTTGTAGTGTTTCTGGGCATTGACACAGGCAGCCTGCAGCACATCCCACAGGTCGTAGCCATCGGCCAGAGCCCGTTTAACTATCAGATTGATGTGACCACGCACAAAATCGTCGGGATGGCAGTCGTCCGTACAGAACAATACCATATTGGGGCTCTCGGCAATGAGCGGACTCAGCAGTTTATAGTCCTTGGCAGCACTACCCTCACGGATGATGACCTTCATGCCCGCATTGATGCACGAGCGGCCCTCTTCCAGCGTAGAGCATTCATGATCGGTTGTGACACCGGCAGCAGCATACTGGTAGCGCTCCTGTCCTGCCAGTCCGGGGGCATGGCCGTCCACAGGCTTGCCGTTATCAAGTGCAGCCTTGATCTTGGCCATCACATCCTTGTCGCCAGCCAATACCCCAGGATAGTTCATCATCTCGCCTAAGAAACCGATGTCGTCGCGAGCCATCAGAGCCTCTGTGTCCTTTACGTCAATCGCGCGGCCACAGGTCTCTATTTCTCCACCTACTGCCGGCACACAGCTGGGGGCACCGAAACAGAAGTTGAAGCGGGCCTCGCGCCCAGAGCGTATCATGTAATCTACGCCTTCCAAACCCAGCACATTGCCAATCTCATGGGGGTCGGCAATGACACCTATTGTGCCGTGGCAGACAGCAATGCGTGCAAACTTATGCGGCACCATCATACTGCTTTCGATGTGGACGTGCCCATCGATGAAACCAGGCATGATGTATGGCCACGGTTTCTCCCTTTCAGGCAGCTTTTGGCGCTTTACTTCTACTATTTTCTCGTCGCGGATGACCAGTTCGCCATCGTATATCTCACGGCGCACCACATCGACGATGTGTCCTTTTACGTTCTCCATAGACTTTCCCTTTAATTGTGCGGTAGCTCAATTCAAAATTTTTATTATCAATTTTCATTTCTTAAAATGGTCGTTGTGCATCTTTATGGCAAAGATGATAGCAGCACATGTGGCCGTGATGAAGTTGGTGATAAAAAAGAAAACACCCGTACGGATACCCTGTTCTATGCAAAGCATCAAGCCCTGACACATAAAGCAGAAACTGCCTACTGCCATCATGCAGAAACCAGGCAGCGAGATTCCGTCTGTTTGGCGGGTAACAATTGTCTGGATAGCCTGTGGCAGGTATCCCAAGATGAGACCAATGCTACCTAACCACCCAAAAATCAAATACAGCATATTATTCTCCATAGTTAGTTATATTTAAAGTTTCCGCTGCAAATATAGTAAATTTAACTAAAAATTGAAAATCGAAAATTGAAAATTATGCTGCCACCACGAAAATTTTCACTTTTCAATTACTATTTTTCAATTTAATTTCGTATCTTCGCAGTCAGAAACTAACGATACTAATACTATAATATTATGAAAAAGGTATATAAGGCACACATTCTCTTCACGAAGGAAAAGAATCGTTTTGAGGTTTTCGAGAATGGCTATGTTGCTGTTGAAAACGGCAAAGTTGCCTGTGTAGCAAGTACCCTCTCTGATATCAGCGTGCAATGTCCGGCATTCGACATTAATGATGCTGAGGTCGTTGACTTTGGCAACAAGCTGCTCATCCCTGCTATGAATGATATGCATGTGCATGCCCCACAGGTGCACAACCAGGGTGTGGCCATGGACCTTGAACTGCTGCCGTGGCTGCAGAACTATACATTCCCCGAGGAGTCGAAATATGCCGACGCAGATTATGCTGAGCGCATGTATCGCCGCTTCCTGCATACCCAATGGCTCTTTGGCACCATGCGTAGTGTCGTCTTCGGTACAGTACATACGGAGAGCACTCGTATATTGATGAAGCTGTATCAGGAAGCTGGTATGGGCGCTTTGGTCGGTAAGGTGGCCATGAACCGCAACTGTCCCGACGCACTTTGCGAAGATGTCGATGCCGCCGTCAAGGGCAACGAACAGCTGATAGCTGAGTTCAATCAGCCTGATGCTCTGGTCCGTCCTATTATCACACCGCGCTTCGTGCCGTCATGTACGCCAGAGCTGCTGAAAGCATGTGGTGAACTGGCTGCCAAGTACCAACTGCCCGTCCAGTCACACCTGTCGGAGAATATGTCCGAGATAGCCTGGGTAGCTGAGTTGGAACCAGAAAGCAAGAGCTATGGCGATGCCTATAACCGCTACGGACTCTTCGGACAGACGCCAACCATCATGGCCCACTGCGTATGGACGAAGGGCGAGGAACTGGAACTGATGAAGCGCAATGGCGTGATGGTGGCTCACTGTCCTACGTCGAACTTCAACCTGTCGTCGGGCATGGCACCTATCCGTACGCTGCTTGACGAGAGTGTGCCCATTGGTCTGGGCAGCGACATCAGCGGAGGCCACGACCTCAATATGTTCCGCATATTGGTATATGCCATACAGGTGAGCAAGATGCACTACCAGAGCGACCACAACAAGGCATTCCTCACACTGCCCGAAGTCTTCTGGATAGCCACCAAGTCGGCAGGCAGTTTCTTTGGCAAGGTGGGCAGTTTCGAGCCTGGCTACGATTTCGACGCACTGGTCATCGACGATTCTGTGCTCTATCCTGATGAATACTCACTACTGCACCGTCTGGAGCGATTCATCTACGTGGGCGACGACCGCCAGATAACCCACCGCTTCTGTCGCGGACAGGAAATCAAGGAGCCAGTATGAAACGACTACTGCTGATACTCATCACCATCTCATGTCTGCTGCCTGCCCGGTCGCAATCCAACGACGTACATGTTAAACATTTTGGCGAGGCCGACGGCTTCAGTCACGACATTGTATCGTTTGCCATACAAGACGGCTACGGATACGTGTGGATAGGCACATGGAACGGACTCTGCCGTTACGACGGATACCAATTCAAGAACTACCGCATGAGGCCCGGCGACAGAAGTCCGTTGCGCACCAACCGCATTACCAGCATTCGCGAACTGCCTGATCACAATCTGGAGTGTACCACTACAGACAGCATGACCTTCGTGTTTAACCGACAGTCAGAACGCTTTGAGAAGTCAAGCGGCGACTATAGTCGTCATCCGCGCCCCTTCAAGCCCGATGCCGTAACAGAGGCCAAGGTGAAGAGCCTCCCAGAATTTGCCGACGTTTATTCATGTGTCATGCTGGTTGACCGTCAGGGAGGCATCTGGGTTGACACACACAGCGGACTATACCGCATCTGGTTTGGCAGCAAGCCTCTTCGCCCCGTGAAGTCGGCAGATGTGGCAGAACAGGAGGTACACGGACTGTATGCCGACAAGAAAAGTCGCATTTGGGTTGCCGACAAGAACGGCTACCTGCGTGTGGGCGACTCGTATCTCACTGCAGACGGCAGATTGTCAGACACTCCAGCCATATTCGGACATAAAGTTTATTGCATTTTCGAAGACTCGCAAGGCAACATCTGGCTGGGAGCAAAACCCGATGGACTGACGCGCCTGAAACCCAAGACTGACGGCAGCAGCTATGCCGTGAAGCATTTCGTGCATGACGATGCAAACCCCTACAGCCTCAACTGCAACAGCATCTACGATATAGCAGAAGACAAGCAGGGCAGGCTGTGGATAGCCACCTACAACGGCGGACTGAACATGTATGACCTGCATGCTCAGCGCGATATCTTCATACACCGCGGCAACAAGCTGAAAGGATGGCCTTCTGACGAGAACAGCAACAAGGCTCGCTGCATATACATCACACCACAACAGGTGCTTGTAGTAGGTACGCAGTACGGACTATACACTTGCAAGCTTGACAAAGAGCCAGAGAAGATGGTATTCCGCCATCACTACCGGCATGCCGACGATGCCACATCGCTCAGCAACAACGGAGTGCTCGACTTAGAGCCTACCGATGCCAATACTGTGGCCATAGCCACCAGTGGTGGAGGAATATGCCTGGCAGATGAGCAAGACCTGGACGACGACAATACCCGATTCACCACATTCACTACCGACCAAGGACTGCCCTCAGACATGTGTCATAGTCTGCTTAACGTTCCTGGCGATGCACTCTATGTGGTGTCGCAGGCATCCATTTGCCGCATCTCACTGCGCGACACTATCTTCACCAATTATATCAGAGGGACACTGGGCGACGACTTCAAACTACTCGATACTAAGCCTGTGGCCAATGCCGAAGGACATCTGTTGTTTGGCACCACGCAGGGAGTGCTCAACGTAAGCAGTAAGGACCTGCAGAAGAGTACCTATAAGCCACCCATTGTCTTCGAAGGACCTGAAAGCATCAGTCTGTCGCCAGATGAGCGCACGCTCACTATCCGCTTCGCAGCACTCGACTACAACTGCAACGTGCCCATCACCTATGCCTATCGCATAGAAGGCATGAACGACCACTGGACATACATCACAGACAACCACATCACACTGCCCGACATTCCTGCAGGCACCTTTAAACTGCACCTGCGCTCTACTAACGGCGACGGAGTATGGACAGACAACGAGCGCACACTGACCATCCACAGAAAAGCCGCCTTCCACGAGACGCCGTGGGCATGGATGCTCTACGGTCTGCTGCTGACGTTGTTGGTCATCGGCATCTATCGCGTCGTGCGTTACATCCGCCGGTTGCAAAACGAAATCAAGGACATCCGCCTGACCAGCAACCAGCGCATAGAGGTGATGAGCGAGCGAATCAGGGAACTGCTCTCCATCAGCGAGTCGTTGGAAAAGGTGGAACCCGTCGAAGTGATAGAAAACGAGGAGGACCGCTTGTTTGCTGAGCGTGTGAAAGCATTTGTAAATGAACACCTAAGCGACTCTGACCTCTCGGTAAAGGATATCGCAGAGGCCATGGCCGTAAGCCGTACGCTGCTATTTGCCCGCATGAAGAGCGTCTTCAACACGTCGCCCAACAACTACCTGCTGAACCAGCGCATCGAACGGGCAAAAGAACTGCTGCGGCAGCCTGACGTCTATGTTGCAGACGTAGCCTACCGCAGCGGATTCTCTGATCCCAAATACTTCAGCAAGTGCTTCAAGAAACTCACAGGCATGACACCTACCGAGTTCCAGAAGTCTTGAGAGGAGGGGAGTTACCTGACAATCATTTTTCTACCATTCAATAAGTAGATGCCGCGCTGCAGCTGGCCGTCGGCCATCTTGCGGCCCTGCAGGTCATAGACCTGAGTCTCACCGAAAGGGACCTGAATGATCTTTTCGGCCTGAATGCCAGTCGTCATGGCTTCCGTCACTTCAAAATTGGTGCTCTCACCTAAGCTGCCATACTCATTGACAGAGCGGAGGGTGTAAGTACCTGCCTCGGCAATAGCATACGCAGCATCCTTGGTCATTCCCACCACGTTGCCTTCAGCATCCATCACCAGATAGCAGATGGCGTATGGGACAGCTTTCCAAGTCAGTTTTCCGTTGGCATAGACAACCTCAGCCGGTGCTTCTACAGGCTCAAAGAACTTGCGCGGGTTCCAGTCGTCATTGCCTGATGTGACAGCCTCGTAGGTATATCTGGCAGCCTCTTCGGCACTAAGTATCGCCTGTCGTGTGACGGGGCTGGTCTCGCCAGGAGCCAGTTTGTCGTCGTCTACCTTATAGGTCGTGCGGCGGTTGTTCAGGTCTACAGGCTGTCCGTCGGCATCCATGGTGTTATACTCGGCAAAGAGCTTCGGTGCAATATGCCACTCGCTCCATCCCTCGGCGGCAATAGTAGTCTTCAGCGTGGTGTTGATCCATACAGCCATCGGCTGGTTCTGCCAGGCACGGCCCAGTTTGTTGGCACCGCCCTTGCCGTCAATCACATTGTTCACCATGACATAGCCCCACTTGGTACCTGCTGCATGGCTGGGAGCCACGATGACGCTACCCTCGCGGGCCAGGCGGAAGGTGCTGTTCTCTATATAGTTGTCACCGGCACCATAGTAGAAGTCCACTGCACCCTCAATGAGACAGTTGTTGACATACTGACGGGCACTGCTGTTGCGGACATCGGTATACCATGTGTCCTGATAAGAACGGAACTGGCAGTTGTTGAAAGCCTGTCGGTCGTTGCGGCTGCTCATGGCCAGACCCATAGGACCGGCTTGCTTCTCAACACCGTAGCTGTCGATATAGCTGATGTTCTCAGTATAGAAATCAGTGCTGTTCACCTGTACCACACCCTGCTTGCCGTAAGTCTTCGAACTGGGGTTGTTGGTAGAGTAATCCCAGCCAATGTCGCTGGAACCACCGTTGTTGATCCAGTAGCTGATGACGGTCTTCTCCTTGTCCTGTCCGATGAGGTGGATGAACGGCTTGTTCTCAGGAATGGTAACCAGTTCTTCGTAGGTGCCGTTCTTGACGAAGATGAGCCAGGGGGCGATGCGCCCTGTGGGAGCCGCGTCGATGGCTTCCTGCACAGTCTTGTAGTCGCCAGTGCCGTCTTGTGCCACCACGGCATCAAACACTTTGGCTGAGGGCTGCGGACGTTCCATCACGGTGAATGTGATGTCACGTGCGGGGAAGGCATTGCCGCTGAGGTCGGTAATGGCATCGGCACCGATGCTGAGCGTGTACTGCTGTCCGTAGGTCAGTCCATGGTAGGCGTATGTGACGCTCTTGCTGCCGAAAGAACCGGCGAGCGTCTCGCCATTCAGCGTGACAGTGCCCGTTCCGGCCTTGACACGCTCGTTGAAGCTAAGCACGATATTGCCACGGGCCGAAGCACTGGTGCTGCCCTCGGCGGGCGAACTGCTGACGAGCTGCGGAGCCTCCGTGTCGTCAGCTGCCGTCTGGTCGGCAAAGATGATGACATCGGCCAGATAGAAGCCCTCGGTACCGGAATGGCTGCCGCCGTCGAAGAAGTCGCTGGTCTCATCCTCTATCCAGCGGATGTACACCATGCCGTCGATGGCCTTGGTGTCCAGTTCATAGT
>CAMHLV010000003.1 GCA_946186115.1 uncultured Prevotella sp.
TTCATTATTCTTATTATTTATACTTATTATCATAAAGATATATGAATATGACACTGATTATCCGATGAATAATATTGCCATCACCAACTATCCATTATTTTTGGCCGATACCATATTATTTATCTTCATGATAATAGGAATCATCAGCTATCTACCGTCTTTGAAAATAGTTGAATGGATAGGTAAGCATTGTATTGTCTATTACTTCTTAGCTGGTGGTTGTCCGCTAATAATATCTTTAATCCTTCGTAATATCGGTTGTTCGTATCACGGAGAGTTGCTACATTTCCTCATGGCAGTCATATTGGTTTATGCTTTGTCAACCTGTCTGACTTGGTTCATTTATAAATACATTCCATTCATAACAGGGAGGACTAAATAATCTATGACAAATATAATTATGATGATATTCAATAAAAAAGTAAGTATTGGAATAAATTTATTATTCTTAGGTCTATTGATGATACCCTGTTCTGTTTACGGAATAGATTTCCCAAATCTTCCTGTATTAAACATAGTGACTGTCAATGGTGAAATGCCTACATCTACCATAGTTTATGCTCCAGAAGGATGCAGTGGAGTAAGCATAACAGATAACGAATATGTACCAGGCAGAATGATTGTGACTCTTAAAGGAAATACCTTATACGATACAAAAGAATATGTAAAAGGTGAGTCTGGCATGAGAATAAAGATACGTGGCAACAGTACTGGTGCTTATATGAACCAACATCCATACAAGATAAAACTCTCAAAGAAATACGACTTACTTGAACGTGGCGACAAGTCTTTCAAACACAAGGACTGGGTACTATTATCTATGTACACATGGAATGTAAAAATGACCAATCAAGAAAGTAATATTCTTAATATTGCAGGTACAATAGTAAGCAAGGCATTGAATAAAGAATGGACACCTGATTTTACTTTCGTAAATGTAGTAATAAACGATGAATACCAGGGAATGTACTATCTGATGGAGTCAGCAGAAAGAGGCGACAAACGAGTCATTATCGATGATACTGGTTTTATGATAGAGGATGATACTTTCTGGTGGAACGAGAACATATATTTTAAGACTGACTATCAAAAGACTAATGTAGCATTTACATATAAATATCCTGACGACGACGATGTCACTGACTCTATCCAGAACATCATTAGAAACTATATGAACGAATTTGAAAGAGTTCTATATTCTAAGGGAGATTTATCATCATATATTGATTTTGAATCATTTGCTAAATGGATATTGATACACGATATTCTGGGCACTGACGATGCTGCAGGATGCAATAGATTTATTTATAAGTACGATTACAATAAGGATAATCCATATTCCTCGAAACTGCAAATGGGACCAGTATGGGATTATGACTCAACTTTCAGAAGCGATGATTGGAGTACCTTACATACTAATGAGGAATGGTTCTACTTTACAAAATTATTTGAAAGAGACGATTTCAGACGTGTATATCTGCAGCTATGGCAGAGTATAAGACCAAATATACTATCGGACATACAATCTGGTTTTGACGAGATATGGAATAAATATGGCGACGTGTTTGATGAAAGTATGAAACTTCATCAGACAATTTATCCTAACGAAGGACGACAAAGCTTCAGATCTCAAATAGACGAAGTAATAGAAAAACTAACAAACAGAGTTTACTTGTTAGACAACTTAATGACTCAATATGGTTATACTGACAATATTTCCATCACATCTGATGATTCCTCTCTGATGGATATTACCGATATTTACGGAAGACCATTGAATTCTACCGATATTAACAGACTTTCAAAAGGTATGTATATATTCAGGTATGTAAACCAGAATAACAAGAAAGTAATGATTAAATAAACAAAAAGAATGCTGGAACTTAACTCAACTCCAGCATTCTTTCTATAGGTTTAACAGCGTCTTTGGCTATATCAGGATCTACTTCAACGCTTGGCCACTCATACTTCAGGCAATTATATATTTTCAATAGCGAGTTCATCTTCATATACTGACACTCGTTACAACTGCATTCCAGGCCGCTCTCGCTTATTTCAGGAGGCACAGGGATAAATTGCTTGTCAGGACATGTTCGTTGCATCTCGTGCAAAATACCGGCCTCTGTGGCCACAATAAATTGTTTTTCATCACTCTGCTGTGCATAGTTCAGCATGGTGGCAGTACTGCCCTTCACGTCGGCTAACGCCAAAACAGGTCCTTTACACTCCAAATGAGCCATAACTACTGCATCAGGATACTGCTCTTTCAGTTCCAAAATCTTAGATACTGAAAAGCGCTCATGCACATGGCACCCACCATTCCAAAGCAGCATCTCACGACCTGTAACCTCATTGATATAGTTACCCAGATTATAGTCAGGACCAAAAATCAGTTTTGCATCCTTAGGCAACTGATCTACCACCTTCTTGGCATTGCCACTGGTGACTACAACATCAGTCAGAGCCTTTACAGCTGCAGTGGTATTTACATACGACACTATCTGGTAGCCAGGATGTTCATCCTTGAATTTCTTCAGGTCTTCAGCCTTGCAGCTGTCAGCCAAAGAACAACCGGCATTCAAGTCAGGACAAAGCACGGTCTTCTCAGGCGAAAGCAGTTTACATGTTTCAGCCATAAAGTGAACACCACACATCACCATCATCTTCGCATCTGTCTCAGCAGCCTTTCGAGCCAGTGCCAGTGAGTCTCCTACAAAGTCGGCAACATCTTGTATATCGCCAACGGTATAGTAGTGTGCCAGAATAATGGCATCCTTCTCCTTGCACAAACGACGGATTTCAGCTTTCAGGTCAGTACCTTCGGCTACGGGTTCGTCAATGAATCCCTGTTCTTTCCACTCTGTTTTCAACATTGTAATATTATTATTCTTTCTTTTTCTTTTTTCTTTAAAAGAGAAATGATAAGGATGATATGCCGTTGATATGTTTAAAACTTCTTGTCTGTTTTATTGCCAGATATTTTATCAACTTGTGACCTTTTATTCTTGACATCAGATGTTAGTATTTATTGTCTGATACTGAATACGATAAGGTAATTATCCACAATTCTCTATTTCGGTGCAAATTTACTAAGTTTATATCTTTTTACCGCGAAAAACAGTGGAAAAGTTACTCAGAAGCTGATTATTTATGCTTAAAATCCACAATCGAGTAGGGGAGTATTGCTGTATTCTTTAATAATTCATACGTTATTAACAATGTTATCCACACATTTATCCATACAATAAAAGTGATAGTAATTGTGGTTTCATTATGAATTATTTTCGATTTTCAATTACTAATATTCTGGTTTATTTGTATCTTTGCAGTCAGAATGAGAAAAGTAAGAACCATAGAGATGCAGCGTCTCACGATTGATGAGTTTCGTGAGGCAGAGAAATTACCGCTTGTTGTAGTATTAGATGATGTACGTTCAATGTATAACATCGGCAGCGTGTTTCGTACTTGTGATGCTTTCCGTGTGGAGGCAGTATATCTTTGTGGAATATGCCAGACTCCGCCATCAACCGAGATACATAAAACAGCCCTTGGTGCAGAGGATAGTGTCAGCTGGCGATATTTTAATTCGGTGTTAGAGGCTGTCGATGAATTGAAAAAAGAAGGTTATACGGTTCTTTCTGTCGAGCAGGTGGAACATAGTACCAAACTGCAGACGTTCGTGCCTCAGCGGGCTCTAAAATACGCTGTAGTGCTTGGTAATGAAGTAAAAGGAGTCCGCCAGGAAGTAGTTGATGCCTCCGATGGCTGTCTTGAGATTCCACAGCTGGGTACCAAGCACTCCATGAATGTCAGTGTAACGGCAGGAATTATAATTTATAAATTTGCTGAATCCCTTATCTTATAGACTTGGTTTTCGGACAATATGGTCGTCGTCAGGTAATGGTTTTCACCACTTCGATACCGTTGGCTTTCATCTTTTCCTTGGTCGTCACGTCGTAGTACAGGCTCTTGTTGTCGAAAGCCACAAACGTTGACTTTTCGAACTTAACGAGTCCTACGTTGTCGCCAAACTGTACGTCTTCCAGCACATCGTTTAGCGACTTAGGTATCTTGTAGTAGCCCCCATTGTCGCACGGTATGTAGATGTGGTCTAGCGTGATGGCTTTCAGGCAATAGCAGAAGTCATACTCGCTGTCGGAGTTCTCGTTGATTTTTACTTTGTTCTTGTCATCCAGCAACGACTGGAAATACTTGGCATGACTACTCCTAGTCAGACGACTGACATTAAACCATTCTTTGCTTTCGCCCTTAGGCTTGAAGGTGATTTCGTCCGTGTCCAACCCGCAGGTCTGATAGTCTAAGAAGATGTTCGGAATGGGCTGGCTGTTGAGTATGTATTGCGTGGACCTTGGGTGCATTATCATCGCATCAATGTCGTCTTCGTCATTCAGATAGAACTGCATGAAGTATTTGGTGTAGGTTAGTTCCTGCTGTTCGTTTCTCAGCGTATAGTGGTAGATGTAGTAGCCGTTGAATAACTCATTGAAGTACCAGAAAGCCGTCAATGAGTCGTCCTCTGTCCAGATGCCATCAATTTCCGGATCGACTATTCGTTCCTGCATTTCCCTATTGCTCAGGCTCAGCCTTTGTTGGGTTGACAGGCTTCCGTACGAATTAAGAATCTTGGTTGCCGTATGTATCAGGTGCAGACGGCTCTTGAGCTCGGGATGCTGCTTTACTTAGGTTTTGAAATAAGAGATTATGCAGAAAACAACCCTTGAATTTCCATATAATGCCCGCACGACATATACGGCGGTGAAGAACCTCTTTCGCAAGAGCACGCAGTTTAGCGGCGTGCGGTGCAACGATGAGCTGTTTATTGTTGAGGCTCGTCATGGTATGTGGATTTCACCGTTCAGCGAGAAAGTGAAGATGAAGGTCTCTGCCACTAGCAGCACGACGTGTAGGGTGGTGGTGGAGTCTTCGTCACGCTCTATCCTGAACTTGCTAAATTTGGGGGCCAACAAAAACAATGTATCCGACTTGAGTGACTACATCAGCAATGAGGTGTATCGGCTTACGCAACCGGGCGAGATACCGATGAGATAATGTTTCAATAGCTTGGCAAAACGACCATCAGAAGGCCCGCTCTTTCTGTTGTTCTGACCAGGCCATCCGCAGCACTAAGAGTAGGCTCAACAAGAAGCTGGCCATCAGCACACTCATCTATACGATTACAAATTGCTGACGCCACGATGTAGTGGTTTAGTGTGCTTCTAACCAGTTGTCGCCGAAGCCGCTGTCAGCCACCAGGGGGACTTTCATTTGGAAGGCATTCTGCATTTCTTCGATGACGATACGCTCAACTTTTTCTTTCTCTTCAGGCAGTACGCTGAAGTTGAGTTCGTCGTGTACCTGGAGAATCATTTTTGACTTGATATTCTCGGCCTTAAAGCGATTGAAGATGCGTATCATGGCAACCTTGATGATGTCGGCGGCAGTACCCTGAATGGGGGCGTTGATGGCATTTCGCTCAGCAAAACCGCGCACTGTAGCATTGGCAGAGTTGATGTCGGGCAGATAGCGACGGCGACCGAATAGGGTCACTACATAGCCTTGCTGGCGGGCTACTTCCTTCGATTTTTCCATATAGTCTTTGACCTGTGGGAATGTCTCGAAGTATCCGTCAATCAGCATCTTAGCTTCGTCGCGAGGGATGTCCAGTCGCTCTGCCAAACCAAACACGGTGATGCCGTAGATGATACCGAAATTAGCACGCTTCGACTTCGTTCGTTCGTCGCGGGTAACCTCGTCAATGGGTTTTTTGTAGATATTGGCAGCGGTGGCAGCATGCAGGTCCTTACCCTCGCGGAACACCTCAATCATCTGAGGATCTTGTGAGAGATGAGCCATCACGCGCAGCTCTATCTGGCTGTAGTCGGCCGAGAAGAACAGGCAACCAGGTTCTGGAATAAAGGCCTTGCGTATTTCCTTACCATCCTCACCGCGAATGGGAATATTCTGCAGATTTGGATCTGACGAAGAAAGACGCCCCGTGGCTGTAATGGTCTGATTAAACGAGGTATGGATGTGTCCTGTGCGCGCGTTTATCAGTTTTGGCAGTGCATCGATATAAGTGCCGATGAGCTTCTTCAGTCCTCTGTGTTCCAGGATGTCGGCAACTATTTCGTGCTTGTTTTTCAGCTGCTGCAGCACTTCCTCAGAGGTGACATACTGGCCTGTCTTGGTCTTCCTAGCCTTCTCTACAATCTTCAATTTATCGAACAAAATTTCACCTACTTGTTTCGGTGATGCGATATTGAATTGCTGTCCGGCGAGTTCATAGATGCGCTGCTCTATTTCGTTCATTCTGGCTGTAAACTGCTTGCTGGTCTCTGCCAATGAATCAGTATCCAGACGTACTCCGTTCATCTCCATTTCAGCCAATACGGGCATCAGTGGCATTTCGATATTATAGAACAGGTCTTCGCACTCGTGCTTCTTCAGTTCGGGTTCTAACTTGTTTTTTAATTGCAATGTGATGTCAGCATCTTCGCATGCATATTCATAGACTTCGGTGGGATCGAGGTCGCGCATTGAGCGTTGGTTCTTTCCACGCTGACCGATAAGCTCATCAATGTGGATGGTCTTGTAGTGCAGATACACCTCGGCCATGTAGTCCATGTTGTGACGCAGTTCGGGTTGGATGAGGTAGTGGGCAATCATAGTATCCCACATCTGACCTTTTAGTTCGACATCGTAGTTTTTGAGAACCTCGAGGTCATACTTCAGATTTTGTCCGATTTTCAAAATCCGGGTGTCTTCGTAGAGCGGTTTAAATATGTTAACAATTCGCAACGCTTCTTCACGATTGGCAGGAATGGGCACATAAAATGCCTCATGTTCCTTCACCGAGAAGCTCAAACCTACCAATTCTGCATCGATTGCCGACGTTGATGTCGTTTCCGTATCTAGAACGAGAAAATCATTTGTCCTGAAAAAATCACAAAGATTTCTCATTTCTTCCTCATTATCAATGAGTTTGTAGTTGTGAGGTACTGATTTTAACGTCTCAAAATTCGAAAATTCTGCGTCGCTCGCCCCTTCGGGCGCAAATTCTGCAAACAAATCGAGTTGGCCGTTAGCAGGTTTTTTGATTGTTTCAGATTTTTTAAGAATCTTGTTTGCAAGAGTCTTAAACTCCAATTCCTCCAACAATTTTCTCAGTTCGGCTTCGTTGGGTTCGGAAACCTTGAGTTCATCCAAGTTGAGTTCTATGGGAACATCAGTTTTGATGGTTGCGAGGAATTTCGACATCTTGATGTCTTCCACATGTTCTGCGACTTTCTTCTGCAGGGCACCCTTAATTTCGCTGACGCGGTTCAGCATTTCTTCGACAGTGCCAAACTCATTGATTAGTTTCACGGCAGTCTTCTCGCCCACACCAGGACATCCAGGGAAGTTATCGGCCGAATCACCCATCAAAGCCAGCAAATCGATAACGGCAGCAGTCGATGGAATGGCGTATTTCTCTTTCACTTCATTCGGTCCCATAGTCTCGTAGCCGCCGCCATGGCGCGGACGATAGATAAACACATTGTCGCTAACCAACTGGCCATAGTCTTTATCCGGTGTGAGCATGTAGGTGGTCACGCCCAGTTTACCAGCCTTGGTGGCTAGGGTGCCGATGACATCGTCGGCCTCGTAGCCGTCGGCTTGCAGTATGGGGATGTTCCAGGCCCTGAGCAAATCCTTGATGATAGGTACCGACTGCCTGATATCTTCAGGAGTGGCTTCACGCTGTGCCTTATAGGCAAAGTAGGCCTCGCTGCGGAATGTTGGTCCGTGCGGGTCGAAGGCTACTCCGATGTGTGATGGCTGCTCTTTGGTGAGCACCTCCTGCAGGGTATTCAGAAAGCCCATGATGGCCGATGTATTGAGTCCCTTAGAGTTGATTCTTGGGTTTTTGATGAATGCGTAATACGACCTGTAAATCAGTGCGTAGGCATCTAAAAGAAACAGTTTATCCATAACATTTTGCAATTTTCGCGTAAAATTACTAAAAAATTATTCTCTATCCAATTATTTTATGTAATTTTGTGGGAAAATAATTGCTATTATGGATTATCTGAGCATCATTAAGCGCCCTATTGAGGCTGAATTGAACGAATTTATCGAACTTTTTAGCAAAGCACTGACCCATGAAGACGGCATGTTGGGTTCAGCGCTGAGTCATATCCGACAGCGTGGTGGCAAGCGCATGCGTCCGATACTGATACTGCTCATGGCTCGTAACTATGGTCGGATATCCAGCGTTACCCAGCATTCTGCTGTTGGTTTGGAACTGTTGCACACAGCGTCGTTGGTTCACGATGATGTAGTGGATGAGAGTGCTGAGCGCCGTGGTCAGGCATCGGTGAATGCTACTTATAATAATAAGGTTGCCGTGCTGGTGGGCGATTATATCCTCTCTACGGCCTTGCTGCATGTGGCATATACCGGCCATCGTCAGATAGTGGAATATCTGGCCGAGTTGGGACGTACTCTCGCTGCCGGTGAGATACTTCAGCTCTCGAACATACAGAATCAAGAGATATCAGAAGATGTTTATTATCAGGTTATCCAGCAGAAGACAGCCGCTCTCTTCGAGGCTTGCGCAGCCATTGGCGCTCTCTCTGCCGGTGCCAGTGACGAAGAGGTCAAGAAGGCCGGTGAATTCGGAAAGAATCTGGGCATAATCTTCCAGATACGTGATGATATTTTCGATTATTATGATTCGAAGGAGATTGGCAAGCCCACTGGTAATGATATGACTGAGGGCAAGCTCACGTTGCCAGTCATCTATGCGCTGAATCATACTTATTTTGAATCTATGCACACCCTGGCCCGTAAGGTTAAGACTGGTACTATCAATGCTGATGAGATAGCCGTTCTCGTAGAGTTTACAAAGCAGCAGGGAGGTATAGAGTATGCCGAGCGCAGGATGGAGGAATTCAGTCAGATTTGCATGGATTTCATCAACTCCAGCGTAAAAGAAGAGGCCATCAAGGAAGCATTGACAGCCTATGTCGATTACGTCATTCAGCGTAATTACTGATAAAAAAAGGGTCTCAATTCCGAGACCCTTAATTGTTTAGAAGAATTTCACTTCCTTGTCTTCCAACTCGCTGAGTATCAGATTGGCCAGTCGGCTGGTACCAAGGCGGAACATCTCATTATTCAGCCAGTCTTCTCCTAAAACTTCTTTTACGATGGTGTAGTAGGTCAGGGCATCCATTACGCTGTTAATTCCGCCAGCAGGCTTGAAACCTACACGGATGCCAGTCTTCTGGAAGTACTCCTTGATGGCCTGGCACATCACGTAGGCAGCCTCTGGAGTAGCGCTGACCTTCTCCTTACCAGTTGATGTCTTGATATAGTCGGCACCTGAATACATCGACAGTATCGCTGCCTTCTTGATATTGGCGCAAGAGCCTAAGTCGCCAGTTTCAAGGATAACCTTCATGGGCACTTTGCCGCAGGCTGCCTTCATCTCGCGGATCTCATCGCATACGGTCTCATAGTCGCCGCTCAGGAACTGTCCGACATGCATTACGATATCAACATTGCGGGCACCGTCGCGAACGGCCAATGCAGTCTCGGCTATCTTTATCTCTATGGCTGCCTGAGACGATGGGAAGGCTCCGCTGACAACGGTTGGGATGACGCCATCAACCTCCAGCGACTCTGCAACGAGCTTGGCAAAACGAGGGTAGGTGACTACTGTTGCCACATGAGGCATAGCAGGATATTCGTCGGCAAACTGATTGACTTTTTCTACCATTCTTAAGACGCTCTCGTCAGAATCCTGGGTGGTCAGAGTGGTCAGACAGATGCTTCCAAACATGAATTTCTTCACTTCGGGAGTGTCGTTCTCAGGCACTTTCTCGATAATCTTCTTTACAGCTGCCTTAACGTCTTCGTCTTTAATGTTGCAGTCATAAAGACTTAAAGCCTGCTGATAGATGTCCTCCAGGTGTCCATGATGCTCATGATGGTCATGGCCGCAGTTGCAATGTTCACTCATAGTTTTAAATTTTTAATGTTTAACCTTTTAATTTTTTGTTTGAAATATGTCGTTCTTTGTCTCTTGATGTTTTCTTTTCAATGTTCTTCTTGAGCTCTTCTGTCAGGTCAACACCGGTCTGATTTGCCAGACATAGCAGTACCCATAATACGTCGGCCATCTCGTCGCCCAGAGCTTTTCTGCCGTTGTCGCCAGCCCTTTCATCACCCTGTTTCCACGACTGCTCACCATAGCGGCGTGCCATTATCTTTGCCAGTTCGCCAACCTCTTCTGTCAGTACCGCCATGTTGGTGAGTTCAGAGAAATAGCGGACACCGTAAGTCTTAATCCACTGATCAACAGCCTGTTGCGCCTCACTTATAGTCATAGTTTTTTTGCCATTTATTATAACCACAATCTCCTGTACATTTGAATGAATAGCAGGACAATTGCTATTATCAAGATGGTGATGTTCTGCTTGTTCTCGCGCTCATATTCCTGCCAGTGGAAGGCACGATAAAGAAATGTTATAAGCCACAAAGCAAGTCCTACACCGCATGGCCACATTGCATATTGGTTGCTAATAAACATCGACATTACCACACCGATGATGACTAATATCAGACCTGATACCTCTATCTCGCGAAGATATTTTTTCATAGTTCAGCTTTTCGTTATTCGTTTTTCGTTATTCGTTTTTCGTTATTCGTTTTTCGTTATTTGTTTTTCGTTGTCGTTTTCGTTATCGTTATCGTTTTCGTTATTCCTTGTTTTTAGTGTCCATGCATATTGTCACCGGACCATCGTTTAGCAGTTCTACTTTCATGTCAGCACCGAATTCGCCTGTGCCTACTGGCTTCCCGATAGCCTCTGAAAGCTGCGAGCAGAAGGCTTCGTAGAGTGGGATAGAGTGCTCATGAGAGCCAGCACGGAACCAGCTGGGACGATTACCTTTCTTGTAGCTGGCAAAGAGTGTGAACTGACTGACTACAAGTGCTTCTCCTTGAACGTCGAGTATTGAGCGGTTCATCACGTCATTCTCGTCGCCAAACACTCTCAGGTTGGCAATCTTCTTGACCAGCCATTCTACGTCGTCCATTGTATCCTCGTCGCAGACGCCCAACAGGATTAGGAAACCCTGCTGAATCTGGCTCTTTACCTGTCCGTCGATGGTGACGCTGGCGTGGCTGACGCGTTGTATTACTGCTCTCATTCGGTCCTTAATTTTCGGCAAAGATACGACATTATTTCGTAACTTCCAAATTTCTTCTATTGATTTCGAGCGATTTTAGCATCACGTCACCTTAGGACGTAAATAGGGAAAGCAACGTACACCCCCCTTTTTCGATGACAGATGACAAATGACAGTTTTTTTAATTTTGAATTTTAGGGAGAAAGAGAGGGTCTTTAATGGCGCCCTAGATTTCAAAAAACTGTCATCTGTCATTTGTCATTTGTCATCACAGATTCATGTGGCAAAATTGCGAAGTTGCCTTTTGCCTAATGGATATATTACACAGGACGAGATTACGGATCAAGGAGTGGTTTATTACGTTTTGAAGTCTCGTGTATTACTTCTCGTTATCCTTGGCCTGGTTGTGGAAATAGTTGTAAACAATCTGCGCCTTAGACGTCCCTACGATGGTAGAAAGTTCTTCAAGGCTTGACTCCCGAATCTTCTTAACCGATTTAAGGCCATTTAGAAGCTCGTCACGCGTTTTTGGGCCTATGCCCTTGATAGTATCAAGCTCCGATTGTAAAGCGCGCTTAGAACGCTTGTTTCGATGGAATTCGATGGCAAAGCGATGTACCTCGTCTTGCAACTGAGTCAACACCCGAAACAGCTCTGAGGTATCCTTGATGCCTATCACCCTGGGAGGGAATCCATAGAGCAGTTCGTTGGTGCGGTGGCGGTCGTTCTTGGCCAGTCCGGCAATGGGTATATCGAGTCCTAACTCGTCCTGTACAGCCTGGCGGATAACCTCCATCTGTCCCTTTCCGCCATCTGCCACGATGAGGTCGGGTAGGGGTTGTTGTTCCTCAACGAGGCGGTGGTAGCGCCTGTAAACAACCTCTTTCATGCTGGCATAGTCGTCGGGACCAGTGACCGTCTTGATATTGTATTTCCGATAATCTTGCTTTGAGGGTTTCATCTTCTTGAAAACCACGCAGGCAGCCACGGCATCACTGCCCGAGATGTTTGAGTTGTCGAAGCATTCTATCTGATATGGCATTTTAGCAAGGTGCAGTAGGTCCTGCAATTCCTTCATCAGGCGCACCTGTTTTTGTTCGGGATTCAACTTTTCGGCCTGTTTCAGACGGTCGAATTTATATTGTTTCCCGTTCATTTGCGACAAGTCCAGCAGTGTCTTCTTGTCGCCTCTTTGAGGTACTGTGATGGTCACTCCATCAAGGTCGATATTTACCTCTGCCGGAAGGATAATCTCCTTGGCTTTGCTCTTGAAACGCTCACGCATTTCCACTATTGCAAGCTGCAGTAATTCCTCCTCAGATTCATCGAGTTTCTTCTTGTATTCGAATGTGAAACTCTGGTTAATCTGACCGTTAGAGACGTGGATATAATTGATAAAAGCCACCTTTTCGTCGTTGGTGATTGACAGCACGTCAACATTGTTGATGGTGTGACTGACGACCTCGCTTTTCGCCACAAACTGCTCTATCAGCAGATAGCGCCGTTTCACTTCTTCGGCCTCCTCAAATCTGAGTTCATCAGCCAGCGACATCATCTCGTCGCGCATCTGTCGAAGTACTTCGCGAGTGTTGCCTTTTAGTATTTCGCGGGCCTGTTCTATGTTTTTCTGATAGTCTTCCCACGACTGTTTTGTCACACATGGAGCACCACAATTCTTGATGTGATACTCCAGGCAAACCTGATATTTGCCGCTTTCAACACCCTCCTTCAGCATAGGTTGTTTGCATGTTCGCGGGCGGTAGAGCTTTTTAATCAGATCAAGCACTGCATGCATCGATCCCACGTGTGAATATGGACCGTAGTAAGTGCCCCATTTCTTGTTGATGGTGCGGGTGGGGAATATACGCGGCAGATACTCTTTTGTGACACAGATACTAGGGTAGGTTTTGCCATCCTTTAAGAGTACATTATATCGGGGATTGTATTTCTTGATGAGGGCATTTTCCAGTAATAGCGCATCCTCTTCGGTGTTGACTACCGTGTATGAAATGTCGCAGATTTTAGAGACGAGCACCTTGGTCTTAAATCTGTCAACCTCTGAATGGAAGTATGACGAGACGCGGTTTTTCAAGTTCTTTGCCTTACCCACATAAATGATGCTACCATCGGCATCGTAATACTGATAGCTACCAGGCTTTTCGGGCATAGCACTTACTATGCCTTTCAACTTCTTCAACCTCGCCTCGTTTTCTTCCTTCGTCATGCTCTATTGTTTCACGTGAAACATTATACTTTTATCAGCGTTGTCACTTCTGTGTCTGCATCAAACACATCACGGCCATGCAGTCCTTCGTCAGTGATTTCAATCAAGAAGTTTACATATACTTTATTCGGATTGAATTTCTTCACCAGATTGCATGCTGCTTTCATCGTTCCACCGGTTGCCAGCAAATCGTCGTGCATCAGCACCACGTCTTTGTCGTTGATAGCGTCTTCGTGGATTTCGATAGTGTCGGTACCATATTCTTTTTCGTAGCTTTCCTGAACGGTTGCTGCAGGCAATTTGCCAGGTTTGCGTGCAAGCACTACGCCTGCTCCAAGTTTCACGGCCAATGCTGATGCCATTACAAATCCGCGGCTTTCAATACCAACAATCTTGGTGATTCCTTTGTTTTTGTAGATTTCATACAGCTCGTCAACCATAATCTGCAGACAAGCTGGATTCTTGAATAGGGTAGTAACGTCCCTGAAGTTGATGCCTTTTGTCGGAAAGTCTGGAATACATCTCAGATTTGCCATTAATGTCTTGTTATTCATAATCTCAGTTTTTATCGTTATTTTAATTAGTAAGAATTGTTAATTGTTTCACGTGAAACACACCTTCACTTATCTGCCCAGCAGTACCAACATGGCGTTAATGTCGCTCGGACTTACACCAGGAATACGACTGGCTTGAGCAAGAGTTTCGGGCTGTATTTTCTCTAATTTCTGTCTTGCTTCAGTTGAAATGGCCGAAAGATTAGGATAATCGAACTTTCCTTTGATTTTGATATTTTCCAGTCGGTGCATCTTCTCGGCAACCATCCGTTCGCGTTCGATATACCCTTTGTACTTGATATGTATCTCAGCAGCTTCGGCTATCTCTTCTTTTCTATTGGATAATTGCTCGATTCTTTCGAGCAGCGCAGGTACAATGGTGTATAGCTTTTCGAAGTTCAGTTCTGGTCTTGCCACCAAGTCTTCCAACTTACATCCATAGACGAGTGGGGTAGAGCCCATAGCTTCTAAAGCACCATTCACCACTTTTGGTTTTATCGCGTAGGTGCGGCAAAATTCTTCGATTTCTGCGATGGCCTGTTTCTTCTGCAGCCACCATTCGTAGCGGTCGGTTTTTGCTATGCCCAGTTGGTAAGCCTTCTCAGTGAGTCGGGCATCGGCATCATCCTGTCTTAGAAGGATGCGGTATTCGGCACGTGAGGTAAACATACGGTATGGCTCATCCACTCCCTTTGTCACCAGGTCGTCTATCAGTACGCCTATGTATGCTTCGTCGCGCTTCAGCTCAAAGGTTGGGGTTCCGTTGGTTGCTGTAGCGCAGCAACCTACTGAACCAGCCTTAAGGGCAGCGTTGATGCCGGTTATTGTGCCTTGTCCTCCTGCCTCTTCATATCCTGTGGTACCATTAACCTGTCCTGCGAAGAACAGTCCGTCTATAATTTTCGATTCCAGCGAGTGCTTCAGTTGTGTGGGGTCGAAGAAATCGTATTCTATTGCATATCCGGGGCGATACACCTTGATGTCCCTCAATGCGGGTATTTTCTTCAGAGCCTCAATTTGTACGTCCATTGGCAGGCTCGATGAGAAACCATTCAGATACATCTCGTTGGTATCAGTACCTTCTGGTTCAAGGAAGAGCAGATGCTGCGGACGGTCAGGGAATGTTACGAGTTTTGTCTCTATCGACGGACAGTATCGTGGACCGATGCTCTTTATCTGGCCGTTGTATAGTGGAGAGTCGGCCAATCCGCTGAGTAGTGTCTTGTGAACTTCCTCGTTGGTATAGCACACCCAGCAGGGTAACTGTTCTAATGGACGAGCCTCGCCTAAGTATGAAAACTTGTAATATCCGTTTTCACCATCCTGGCGCTCCATATCCTCAAAGTGTACTGAGCGTTTGTCTATGCGTACTGGAGTACCCGTCTTCATGCGGGCAGAGCGGATGCCATGGCGGGTGATGCTTTCAGTGAAGTGGGGTACGGCGGGCTCTGCAATCCTTCCTCCCGCCACCATCTTGCGTCCTATGTGTAGCAGTCCGTTGAGGAATGTGCCAGCGGTCACGATAACGGTCTTGGCTCTCAATTCGCAGCCCCAGATGGTCTTGATGCCAATGACCTGTTTTCTTATGGCTAAACCATCGGACGCGGACTCTACCAGCAGTTCGTCGGCTTGGTCTTGCCAAATATCCAAATTCTCCGTTCCATCGAGCACTGAGCGCCACTTCCATATAAATTTCCCTCGGTCGCATTGGGCGCGTGGGCTCCATACTGCTGGTCCCTTGCTTCTGTTCAGCATTCTGAACTGGATGGCTGTGGCATCAGTTACCAGTCCCATCTGTCCGCCTAAGGCATCTATCTCGCGCACTATTTGCCCCTTGGCTATTCCGCCCACTGCTGGATTGCACGACATTTGTGCTATCTTGTTCATGTCCATCGTCACCAAACATGTTCGTGCTCCCATGTTTGCCGCCGCGGTGGCCGCCTCACATCCGGCATGTCCGCCACCAATCACGATCACATCATAATTCAGAATCATGTATTGTTACTTTCAATTGTGAATTGAATATTCATTAGCGTTGCAAAATTACGAAATTAGTAAGAGAAAAGAAAGGAAAAACGCTTTATTATACCTTATTTAAATAAAAAAAACGTAAATTGTTCAGATGTTACCAAAGTTTATGTTTACCTTTGCATCCCGTATTAAGGTTGCACTGACAATGAGCATAACAAGTTTAGCAAGACATATTTTCGAACCTCGTATGCGCGAGTTGGACCGCCATCAGACACAAGGCGACGCTTTGCAACGCGAGGTACTGGCAAGACTAATATCAAAGGCTGGTGATACAGAGTATGGTCGCCAGCATGCTTTCGGTTCTGTTAACAGTTACGAGGATTTTGTCCGTCAAGTACCTGTAAACACCTATGAGGACTTGAAGGCAGCAATAGACCGTATGCGTCATGGCGAGAAGGATGTTATGTGGCCTGGTCGTGTAAAGTGGTATGCCAAGTCGAGCGGCACTACTAACGACAAATCCAAATTCATTCCCGTCAGCGCTGAAGGATTAAAGAACATCCACTACAAGGGTGGCTTCGACACCGTGGCAGTATATCTGCGCAACACTCCAAAGTCGCGTTTGTTTGATGGGCGTGCTCTAATCTTGGGCGGCAGTCATTCACCGAATTACAATCTGCCAGATTCTTTGGTAGGTGACTTGTCGGCTATCCTGATAGAGAATATCAATCCTTTGGTGAACATGCTGCGCGTACCCAAGAAATCCACAGCACTGCTATCGGATTTTGAGATAAAGCGTGACTGTATTGCTCGTGAGGCCATGAACCGCAACGTCACCAACCTCTCTGGAGTACCTTCGTGGATGCTCTCGGTGTTAAGCCGCGTGATGGAGTTGACGGGGAAGACACATCTGAATGAAGTATGGCCAAACCTGGAAGTATTCTTTCATGGCGGTGTGGCTTTCACGCCATATCGCAAACAGTATGAGGAACTCATCACGTCGCCTAATATGCATTACATGGAAACATATAATGCCAGCGAGGGATTCTTCGGCTTGCAGGATAATCCAGCCGACAAATCCATGCTGCTCATGCTCGACTATGACGTGTTCTATGAGTTTATTCCTATTGAGAACTTAGATTCAGGCACAGGCAGCTCTCAACCTTCTCCGGTACCGCTATGGGGTGTGGAGACAGGCAAGAACTATGCAATGCTGATTTCTACCTCATGTGGCTTGTGGCGCTATCAGATAGGCGACACCATCCGCTTCACATCAACCAATCCATACAAGTTTGTAATATCGGGCCGCACCAAGAGCTTCATAAACGCTTTTGGAGAGGAACTCGTCGTTGATAATGCCGAACAGGGTTTGGCTTACGCTTGTGAGCAGACGGGAGCCGAAGTTCTGGAATACACTGCCGCGCCAGTGTTTATGGATGCCAATGCCAAATGCCGTCATCAGTGGCTTATTGAGTTCTCAAAGGAACCCGATGATATTACGCGCTTTACAGCTCTACTCGACAAGAAGCTACAAGAATTGAACAGCGACTACGAGGCCAAGCGCTACAAGGATATTACGCTACAGCCATTACAGATTGTCGTTGCCCGTCAGGGACTGTTTAATGAATGGCTAAAGCAGCGGGGCAAACTTGGCGGCCAGCACAAGGTGCCTCGCCTGAGCAATTCTCGCGAACAGATAGAGCAGTTGCTGGCATTACAATAGAAGAAAGTATAAAAACGATACATAATAATGAAGTTCAGAAGCGAGGAGTATAATAAAGGTATTAAGGTCAGGAGGTATCTGCCTTTTGGTCTTATGGCCTTTTTGCTTTTCATAAATAGTTGTGCCCGTATGGGCTCACCCGATGGTGGATGGTACGACGACGACCCTCCACGCATCGTAGAATGCACACCTGCTGACCAAGCCACCAATGTGAAGGACCAGAAGATAGTCATTCAGTTCGATGAGTATATTAAACTGGAAGACCCCACACAGAATGTCATTGTTTCGCCTCCACAGCTTGAGATGCCTGAAATCAAAGACGCCGGCAAGCGGATAATTGTTGAACTCAAAGACTCGTTGAAGGCCAATACCACTTATACTATTGATTTCAGTGATGCCATTTCTGATAATAATGAGGGCAATCCCTTGGGTAACTATACATACACTTTTTCTACAGGTGAGCGTATCGACACCTTTGAAGTAGCAGGCTATGTGCTCAATGCCGAGAATCTGGAACCCGTAAAGGGCATCTCCGTAGGTCTGTATAATAATCTGGCCGACTCAGTATTCAGGAAGGAACCTCTGATGCGAATAGCACGCACTGACGGCACGGGGCGCTTTGTCATCAAGGGAGTGGCCCCTGGCGAATACCGCGTCTATGCCTTGCAGGATGCCGATGGTGATTTCATGTTCTCGCAAAAGAGCGAGATGATAGCATTCTCTCACGACACCTTTAAGCCTACGGCCGGGCCCGACATTCGCCAAGACACTGTTTGGCGCGACTCTTTGCATATCGACAATATCATCAGGGTGCCTTATACCCATTTCTATCCTGACGACGTAGTAATGCTTGCTTTCCAGGAAACACAGACAGACAGGTTCCTGCTGAAGACAGAGCGCAAGAATGCCGACCGCATAGATGTATTCTTCAGCTATGGAAACCCTCAGTTGCCCGTCATCAAGGGAATAGACTTCGATGCCGACTCGGCTTTCATTCTCGAAGCCAGTGCTATGAAGGACTCGCTGACATACTGGTTGCGTGATACAATGCTCATCAACCGTGATACGTTAACATTGTCAATGGAATATCTGGTAACCGACACCTTGGGCAATCTTGTCAGTCAGACGGATACTATCGAGGTGCTGGCCAAGACTCCATATGCCAAGCGTATGAAGGCCAAGCGAGAGGAGTATGAAGAATGGCAGAAGGAACAAGAGAAGCTGAAGAAGCGCGATGAGCCTTACGATAGTATCTATCCTGCTGTGCCACTGGAACTTAAGTTTAATATACCTTCGTCGGTTACCCCAACGAGCGTATTATCGCTTGAAGTGCCTACGCCACTACAGCATCTTGACACGGCGGCCATACATCTATATTCTAAGATAGACACCCTGTGGTATCGGGCACCATTCGTATTCATCAAGGATGAAAAGCACCTGCGGAAATTCAAGTTGATAGCCGAGTGGCACCCTGACACTGAATATAGCCTTGAGGTTGACTCTGCGGCCTTTGTAGATATCTACGGACTGGTGTCGAATCCTATAAAACAAGGATTGAAGACCAAGGCACTCGACGACTATGCAAGTCTTGTATTCCAACTAACTGGTGTTCAAGACACTGGTATCGTGGTTCAGCTTATTGACAAAGGCGACAAGTGTTTGCGGCAGGTACGCACAGGAAACGATGGAGAAGCCGCCTTCTACTATCTTGACCCCGGCATATATTATGCAAGAGCATTTGTTGATAGAAACGGCAACAATAAATGGGATACAGGCAACTACGACGAAGACCAGCAGGCCGAGTCGGTTTACTATTATTCCAATGAGGTGGAATGCAAAGCAAAATGGGATGCCACGTTAACTTGGAACCTCACTGCACTTCCTCGAAACAAACAGAAGCCTTCCGCCCTGGTGCAGCAGAAAGCCGGCAAGGAGCGCAAGAAACTACAGAACAGAAATGCCCAACGAGCCCAGCAATTAGGAATAGAATATATAAAGAAAGCAACTAAGTAACCACATTAATTAAGAAAATTCAGTTATGAACAAAGGAATATTTTATAAGGCATTATCAGCAGTGACAAAGGGACTCTTGCCCCTTATGCTGCTTGCTATCTCTCCATTACCTGCTGCAGCACAATGCGGCATAGAGAACACAGCATTCAAGTCGGGAGAGTTTCTCAGTTACGACCTCTACTTCAACTGGAAGTTTGTATGGGTGAAAGTTGGTACGGCATCAATGTCAACTGTACAGTCTAACTACAAGGGCCAAAAGGCATTCCGAAGCAGTCTTATTACCCGAGGTAACGATCAGTTGGACAATGTCTTTATCATGCGCGACACACTGCTCTGCTATACCGATACAGACCTGTCGCCACTCTATTTCCGCAAGGGAGCCCGCGAAGGCGACCGCTACTATGTTGACGAGTTGTGGTACACTTATCCTAAAGGCAATTGTCACCTAAAGATGCATCGCATCGATCACGATGGTGATGTTCACTGGAAAGATGCAGAATATAAAGACTGTATCTACGACATGATGAGCATCTTCCTGAGAGCGCGCAATTTCAATGCCGACAAGCTGCAGGTGGGCGAAAACATTCCCATGCCTATCAGCGATGCACGCCATCTTACCAACTCATGGCTCAAGTACACAGGTAAGACAACACTGAAAATGAAGAACGGCACTACAAAGTATCGCTGTCTGACATTCTCGTTTATAGAGCGTGAGGATGGAAAAAACCATGAGCTGATACGATTCTATATCACCGACGATAAGAATCACATGCCCGTCCGTCTTGATATGTTCCTCTCTTTCGGCTCTGCCAAAGCATATCTTTCCGGATACAAAGGACTACGCAATAAGTTGGAGTCGAAGGTGAATTAAACTGATGGAAGACACTATAATACTACAAAACCTAAGCATTGGATACCAAACGAAGGGCCATGAGCGCGTGGTAGCCAGCGGACTGAATGCAGCCTTGCATAAAGGCGAACTGACGTGCCTGCTGGGAAGCAACGGTATCGGAAAGAGCACATTGCTGCGCACGCTGTCGGCATTCCAGCCAAAACTTGGCGGGCAGATTATCATGCAGGGACGCGAGATAGCCGACTATACCGATAAGGAACTGAGCCGGCTGATTGGCGTGGTGCTGACAGAGAAACCCGATGTTCAGAACATGACAGTGGAAGAACTGGTAGGAATGGGCCGCTCACCATATACCGGCTTTTGGGGAACTCTGACCGACGACGACAGGCTGGTGGTCAGCGAAGCTATAGAAATGGTTGGCATCTCACAACTGAAAGGGCGCATGGTGCATACTCTGAGCGACGGTGAGCGCCAGAAGGTTATGATAGCCAAAGCCTTGGCCCAGCAGACTCCTGTCATTTACCTCGATGAGCCTACTGCCTTCCTCGATTTCCCCAGTAAGGTAGAGATAATGCAACTGTTACGGCAGTTGGCTGCAAATGCACAGAAGACAGTATTTCTGTCAACCCATGACGTTGAACTGGCATTGCAATTAGCCGACTGTCTGTGGCTGATGGATGCTGACGGACTAAGTGTTGGCACGCCTCAGGAACTAGCATCGGCAGGACCTCTCACTTGTTTCATAGAGAACGACGGAATTACCTTTGACAAAAACACTCTAACTATACACGTTTCAAAATGATTTTAGGACACGGAGATGACATATACCGCTATGACGACCTGGTGAAGATAAACTTCAGTTCAAATGTATATCAGCATACTGATTTGACAGCATTGAAGGAGCATCTTATGAGCCATTTCGGCATCATAGGAAACTATCCAGAGCCATACCCGGCCACCCTTGAGAAACTAATAGCACTGAAAGAGCATATCTCGCCAGAGTGTGTCATGGTTACCAACGGTGCCACTGAGGCTATTTACCTGATAGCTCAGTTGTTTAGAGGCAGTGCATCTATCATTCCGCAACCTACATTCAACGAGTATGCTGATGCCTGCAGAATACACAAGCATGTGATATCCTATGAGACTGATGATGATATAGTGCAGTTGCCACGCGACCGAGTATATTGGATATGCAATCCCAACAACCCGTCGGGCAACGTGCTGATGAAAGGCTTTATGGACTATCTGGTACGCCGCTCGCCACGCTATATCTTCGTGGTAGATCAGTCATACGAGACATATACCAAGGAGCCTCTCTTGAAATCAAGCGAGATGGCCGATATCACTAATCTCCTCATACTGCACTCTCTCAGCAAGTCATATAGCGTACCAGGATTACGACTCGGATATGTCACAGGACATCCCAGCACTATTCAGCTGTTGCGTTCTCAGCGATATCCGTGGTCTGTGAGCGCTCTTAGTATCGAAGCAGGTAAATACCTCATCAAGAACGAAGTAAAGCCCGTAGCCGACCTGGATGCCTATTTAGAAGAGACTGAGCGTCTGCGCAGTAATCTGAAAAATATTCCCTGTCTGCGCGTCTTTGAGACAAAGACTAATTATATGCTTTGTGAACTTGAGTCGGCTATTGCTGCCGATTTGAAGCACTACCTTATTCACGAGCATGGTATTCTGATTCGCGACTGTTCTAATTTCTACGGACTCTCAAAACATTTCTTCCGTGTCTCGACACAATTACCCTCAGAGAATGACATACTGGTCGAGGCAATAAAGAAATATCTGGAAAAGGCAGGCTGAAGCAGATTGTTCAGCCGAATCGCAGTTGTTTTCTGACATGGCGCCGTGCCTGACCTAAACGATTCTCTACTTGTTTATACGGCAGGGTTAGTTGTTTGGCTATCTCGCCGACCTTCATGTCCTCATAGATGTGAAGTCGATAGATAGTGGCACACACCTCTGGCAACCTTGTAAGCGAGCGCTCCATGCGCTCCATCAGTTGCTGGGCCGAGATTATTGACTCCATTTCATCGCTGTCATCCTGTCTTCTTATGTAGTGCTCGTATTCCTCATACACATGGCGGCGGCGGTAGTAATCGGCCACAGCATGGCGTGCCATAGTGTATATTAGGTTGTTGATGGTCTGTGGAGAGATAAGATGCTTACCACAAAGCAGGCGCATAAAAATATCCTGCACCATATCTTGTGCATCGTCGGCATCGGTAATTCGCATCGCGATGAAACTTGCGATTTCATCGCGATGCTGGGAATAATAGTTTGATAATAGTTCTTGATTCATTGACGTATTACAGCACTCTTAGCTCATTCATTCACAACTTTACGTATGGTGCCGTCTTCGTTGTAGAACAGTTGTTGAACTTTCAGCGAACGCAGATGTGTTATGTCATTCGAGGGAACGCAGTCGTGGTAGAACAGATACCACTGGCCCTTGTATTCCACGATGCTGTGGTGAGTAGTCCAGCCCACGACGGGATCAAGGATGACACCCTGATAGGTGAACGGTCCATAGGGGTTGTCGCCAATAGCATAGCACAGCATGTGGCTGTCGCCTGTAGAGTACGAGAAATAGTATTTTCCGTTGTATTTGTGCATCCACGATGCCTCGAAGAAGCGGTGTGGGTCGCCGGCCTTCAGGGGCTGTCCGTCCTTGTCGATGACGACAACTTCACGCGGAGCCTCTGCAAACTGCTTCACATCGTCGCTCATGCGTACCACAAAGCTGGGCAGTGCGGGGGCGTCAGGATATCCGAACAGCTGTGTCTTGCGGTCGGGAGCCGGTCCGAGGTCAACCGATGCCGTAGGGCTGATGCGGTTGACAGCCTGCTTGGGGGCAGCAGTATGGATATGCTTGATGGGACGATACCACTGCAATTGTCCGCCCCAGAGTCCTCCGAAATAGACGTAGATCTGTCCGTCGTCATCCTTGAAGGCACAGGGGTCGATGGAACATGAACTGCGGATGGGTTGCTCCTCGGGGACGAAGGGTCCTTCAGGACGGTCTGCCACAGCAACACCGAGGTGGAACACGCCGTTATAGTCCTTGGCAGAGAAGATAAGGTAGTATTTGCCGTCCTTCTCGACGACGTCGTTGTCCCACATCTGCTTTTCTGCCCATTTCACTTGGTCAACGTGCAGAATCATGCCATGGTCGGTCACCTCACCTTCTTCCACGTCTTCCATGGAGATAACGTGGTAGTCCTTCATCTGGAAGTGACCGCCGTCGTCGTCGAAGGCTGCTCCAGCCTCCCAGTCGTGTGATGGATAGACGAACAATTTGCCGTTAAACACATTTGCAGAAGGGTCTGCATAATAGTCTTTTGGATACAGATAACGTGGTTTCATATTATAATGTATTATTGTTTATTTTAACAGTTCTATGAGTTTCTTGACAAATGGTTTCGGTTTACTTTGACGGTCAAACAGTGTGGCATAGTCTGTGCGCCCATTAATTGGGAAGTCGTTGCGCCAAGAGTTGGCATCGTTCAGACACCAGAAGTTGACGCGGATGATATCCTCGTGGTGGCTAATCAGCATGCGGTAGAAGTCAACCCAGAACTGTTCCAGTTCGAGAGTTTTCTCTTTTGACAGTCCTTTTATATATGGGTCCATCTCAGGACGGTAGGCGAATTGGTCGCTGACGTTGGCACCCGAGAATCCGTAAGGATTGGGCAGTACGGATATGTCGAGTTCTGAGAAGAATGTCGGGATACCTAATGATGCGATAGTTTCTATGGAGTGTTCATACTGCTTGATAAGCCTGTTGTCGGTATTATCCTCCAGAATCATGTGTCCCTGCATGCCTATGGCTGTGATGGGAAGTCCCTGTTTGATGAGTGGTCGGAAGAAATTGGCCACACCCTCCACCTTGGTGGCTTTGTTCATCGAGAAGTCGTTGTAGTAAAGTTCTGCGGTGGGGTCGGCTTCGTGGGCATACTGGAAAGCCAATGGAATGTAGTCGCTTCCAAGAATCTGATAGAACAGGCTCTTTCGGGGCGTACCATCATCCTCGAAAGCTTCATTCACTACGTCCCAGGCATCAATGCGGCCACGGAAATGGTTGACGATAGTGAAAATATGTTCACGCATGCGCTTTTTCAGCACCTCAGGAGATACCAGATTGCCCTGCTCATCGTAGTGGAACCATGGTGCACACTGTGAGTGCCAGATGAGGCAGTGGCCAAGAATCCTCATTCCGGCAGCACGCGCCTTGTCAACAAACTGGTCGGCCAGCGTAAAATCGTAGATACCCTCTTCTGGGTGTATCACCTCGCACTTCATGCAGTTTTCGGCAACCACGAAGTTGAAGTTATCAACGATCACAGGCCAGTCGCTGGTCTGGTCGTTGCTAACCTGACCGGTCACATTGTGCACGTTGGTGCCAGTCAGGTCGGCCTTCACCTGCCACTGATTAACGCTGATGCCAGTGTACCAATAGTCTCGATATGCATCTTTAAGCGTCTGCCCAATACAGGGCAAAGGTAAAAAAGCAAGCAGGCATATATAGTTAGTTAACTTCATTATTCTATTTATTACGCTTTTCTATTTCCATGTTGATTTTGTCGATAACATTGTCTGTCAACTCATACTTTGAGATGATAAACATGGCAAGTCCCAACAGAATGGCGGGGATGACGCATACCAGCCACAGGATACCCTGCTCGGCAAAGGGAGTCTGAACGGTCTCCTTGGCATTGAAGCCTACGTAGGCCAGTACCAGTCCGGGGACAACACCGCCCAGGGCCATACCAGCCTTGAAGAAGATACCTGTCAAGGCATTCACGATGCCTGAGATACGCTTGCCAGTAGTATATTCGCCATAGGATATAACTTCAGGAACCAAGGCCCACATGTAACCTGTTGCCACGATAACACCCGTTGACTTGATGAACTGTGCCACATAGACTATCCACATCTGCGATTTCAGCGAGGGCACCACAGATACTACGTAGAGTATGCCCATACCCACGATGGCTACAGTCAGGAAGATATTGAACATGCCGCGCTTGCCCACCTTCTTCTTTATTGCAGGCACCAGAGGCATGAAGATGAAAGCCGGGACAGAACCAAGTCCCATGAAGATAGCCAGCTGGTCGGAGGTGGCCTGCAGGTTGCACGTCATATAGTAAGAACCTGCTGCATTGCCTACCGACATCATAGCGAAAGCTGTGATAAAGAAGAAGGCAAGGATGCGCAGGGGACGGTTGCGCACAAACTCCGTCCACAGGTCGCTGACCTTCACGTCCTCCATGTCCTTTGCATCCATCACTACGCGCTCCTTAGTCTGAGTAAAGCAGAATATCAGCAGTGCCAGACCAACAAGAGCATAGATGGCCATTGTGGTAAACCATGCTCCGGCAGCATCGGGGGTATTAATGACGGCCTCGCCCTGAGCGTCTTTTGGAGCAAATGCCGCTACCACCAAGGGTATGCCCGAGGCTACGCACAGTCCGCCGACATTGGCCAGGAACATACGCACTGAAGTCAGTGTGGTGATTTCGTCAGTGTCGCGAGTCAGCGATGAATTCAATGCACCGTAGGGCACATTTATCAATGTATATAGCATCGACATGCCCACGTAGGTCACATAGGCATAGATTAGCGATGGTGCAAATCCGTTCCAGAAACACAGGATGGCAAAGCCTGTCAAAGGTATGCCGCCAAGCACCAGATATGAGCGGTATTTTCCCAGTCGTGGATTGTGCTTATCGACATAAGTACCTACCAATGGGTCCCACAAGACATCTACAAGTCGAACAACGAGGAACATCGTTGCAGCATCGGCAGGATCTAGTCCGTAGATATTGGTGTAGAAGAACAGCAAGTACATGCTGATAGTTTGGTAAATAAGGTTCTGAGCCAAGTCGCCCGAACCGAATCCTATGCGTTGTAGCCAGGAGAGTTTGTAGAAGCCTTTCGCTCCTTGTGTTTCGTTGCTTGTCATAGCGTTATTGGGTTTTTATTGCTTTTTACGTTGCAAAGTTAATACTTTCTGATAAAACCGACGTTTTTGCATGTTACAAAAAGTATCAATATTTGTTTCATAACTCATAAAAATATAACTTTTAGTTGCTTTTATGGGGGTTTTTATTTACTTTTGCAGAAAACTGACAAACAAATGAAACGACTTTTTATTATCCTGATTTCTTTTGCTTTGACACTAAATGTTGATGCCAAAGTGCAACTTCCGAAATTGTTCCAGTCTGGAATGGTAGTACAACGTAATCAACCCATTCCGGTATGGGGTACGGCCGACCCTAATGAGGAGATAGTAGTAAAATGGCAGAAGCGACAGTATGCCACTGTGGCTGATGCCACCGGCCAGTGGCGTATCGACCTGCCAAAAACCAAGGCAGGCGGTCCGTATGTGATGCAGATAGGCGACATCCAATTGTCCGACGTATTGGTTGGCGATGTATGGCTCTGTTCCGGACAGTCGAATATCGATGTTACCATAGAGCGCGTATATCCTCAATATGCTGATGAAATCGACCATTTTGACAACAATAGTGTCCGTTTGTTCCGAGTCCAGAACGCGACCAGCACCCACGGTCCGAAGTACGATATCCGTTCCACCGCCATCAACTGGAAACCGCTGACCAAGGACAATGCATGGCTCTTCTCGGCCATCGGCTCCTTCCTCGGCAAGCGAATGCAGGAGAAATATCGCGTTCCGCAGGGCATCATCGTCAACAGCTGGGGCGGCACGCCCATCGAGGCCTGGATATGTGCCGACTCTCTGCAGCGCGACTATCCTCAGCTGCTCACCAAGTTGGCTTTCTTTCAGAACGATAACTATGTTAGTGCTCAGACACAGGCCAACAACGAAGCCAACAAGCAGTGGGAAGAGGTGCTCAATACTCGTGACGACATACAGCATTACCCTCTGCTGACCTACGATGACACCGACTGGGCTACCATCAATCAGAATGGTTGGAGCTGGCGCGGCGTTGGTTCCATCTGGCTTCGCCAGCATGTGACCATCGACAAGTCTCATGCCGGACGACCAGCCCGCTTGTTGCTGGGTACGCTCTTCGATCAGGACATTACCTACATCAACGGTCAGCAAGTTGGTCGCACCTACTACCAGTATCCCCCTCGCCGCTATGATATTCCCGAGGGTCTGCTCCGCGAAGGCGACAACGTGATTGCCGTGCGCTTCATCAACAAATACGGTGCCGCGCACTTCATTCCCGAGAAGCCCTATCTCCTTGCCTTTGGCGACGACCGCTTCTCGCAGAACCCCATGCCCAAGGATGTCATCCCCCTCGCCGACACATGGAAGTTCCATCAGGGTGCCGAGATGCCGGCGTGTCCCAGCGGCGACGTCTCCTTGCAGAATGTGCCTACAACGCTCTATAATGCCGTTGTTCACCCCCTGGCACCCTATGCCATCAGCGGAGTGGTGTGGTATCAGGGCGAGTCAAACACGGGCAATCCTGCCCCCTATGCCGACTATCTGAGGAAGATGATGGGTTGCTGGCGTGCCCTTTGGCAAGAGCCGCAGTTGCCTTTTGTCATTGTCCAGCTGGCCAACCATGACGGACGCCAACAGACTGGTTTCCCGATGCCGCTCACCCCTCAGGATGCCCCCATCAACAGTGGATGGGCACAGTTGCGCGAGGCCCAGCGCCTTGTAGCCCAGTCCGACCCCCGTGCCGAGCTGGCCGTGCTCAACGACCTCGGCGAGCCCGTTGACATCCATCCCCTTCGCAAGAAAGAGGCTGCCGAGCGCATCGCCCTTTGCTTCGACCGTCTTCTATATAGTAATAAGGTGAAGCTGTCGCCTGAAGTCGTATCAACCACTATTACCGGCACTCATATTCAACTGACGCTCAATCAGCCCATCGAAGAAGGTGCGCTTTATACTTTTGAGGTTGCCGACGAAGGACACATATTCCACAATGTCGATGCCATAGGCAAAGGAAATGTCATCACAATCCTCAACTTCGCCTTCAAGCCCACGGCCGTGCGCTATGCATGGAAAGACAACCCCCTGCAGGCCAATGTCCGTTCGCTGACAGGACTGCCTATGTCGTCGTTCGAGCTGACTTTTTAAGTCTTTCCTTTGGCGTTTCGCTCAAATTGCACTACCTTTGCAGCTTGATAGCGATGAAAAACAAGTGGGAAGACATCAAAGTGGTGGCGTTCGATGCCGACGACACGCTGTGGGACTGCCAGTCATGGTTTGACGAGGTGGAGCGCAAGTGCTGTGAACTGTTGTCACCGTGGGCTACAGCCAGAGAGGTGAGCGAGGGGCTCTTTGCCACGGAGCGCAAGAATCTGCCGCTGACGGGTTATGGCACGAAGGCATTCACGCTGTCGCTTATCGAGAATGCCGTGCGCGTTAGCCATGAGCAACTTACGGGCGACATAGTGATGAAGCTTATTAAACTGGGCCGCGAACTATTGTTGTTTCCAACTACACCGCTCCCAGAGGTGCAGCCCACGCTTGATACTCTCGCCGCTAAGCGCCGCTATCGCCTGGTAGTGTTTACCAAGGGAGAGTTGCTCGACCAGGAAAACAAGTTGCAGCGCTCAGGACTTGAGCAGTATTTCTCGCATGTTGAAACCGTGTCTAACAAGACAGAAACAGAGTATCGCCAGTTGTGTGAGAATCTGGGAGTGGCGCCAGAGCAGACAGTGATGGTGGGCAATTCATTCCGTTCCGACATCGCACCGGCATTAGCTGCAGGAGCCTATGCCGTGCATATCCCGTTCCATGTTGTATGGGAATTGGAGAAGAGTGAGGAATACCCGCATGAACACCTGCTGAAGATATCCCGCTTCAGCGAACTGCTACAAGTGTTGTGACATAATACAGATAACTAATAATAACCTAAGACTAATGCAAATAATCAATTTTCCAGAACACAACAGCGCCATCAACCAATATATGGCTGAGTTGCGCGACAAGAGTTATCAGAAGAACCGCATGCTGTTCAGGCATAACATCCAGCGTGTGGGCGAGATGATGGCCTACGAGTTGTCGAAGTCGTTGGACTACAAGCCGAAGACTATTACCACTCCGCTTGGTACTATCGACATACCGCTGCCCAAGGATGATATTCTCATTGCTACCGTATTGCGTGCCGGACTGCCTTTCCATGAAGGCTTTATGCGCGTGTTCGACCATGCCGATAATGCCTTTGTCTCAGCATATAGGATGTACACCATTCGTGAGCATACCGAGGTTGGTGTGCACACAGAATATCTGGCTGCCCCAAGCGCCAAAGGCAAGACATTGGTCATTGTTGACCCCATGCTGGCTACTGGCGGTTCGATGGCAGCCAGCATCGAGGCTTTGATGAAGACAGGAAAGCCGCGCAAGATACATATTGCCTGCGTCATTGCTGTGCCAGAAGGACTTGAGGTTGTCAAGAGCGTGCTGCCTGACGACAGCACAATATGGTGTGCTGCCATCGACCCCGGCATGAACGAGCACAAGTACATTGTTCCGGGATTTGGCGACTGTGGAGACCTCTGCTATGGTGAGAAACTCTGATGACTAAACTAAAATCTGCATAATGAAAAAGAGCTTATTACTTGCCTTACTCTTCGCTGTGACCAGCAGCGTCAAGGCATCAACAACCATCCCTGTTCAGGGAGCAATTGTCAGTCCTGCCGACCCCAATATCCAGTATGTTGGCCGTATCTGTTTCCAGAATCCAGAGCGTCCGCGATTCACATTTCCCGGCACTCAGATTAATGCCTGTTTCACGGGAACATCCATTAAGTTGTGGGCAAAGCCGTGCAGTGGATACTTCATGGCACAGATTGATCAGGCTGAGCCATTCAAGGTAGCACTTACGGGCGAGCGCGACTCTGTGGTCACCCTGGCCACAGCACTGCCTCAGGGCAACCATACCCTGCGGCTGATGTATGTCATAGAAGGCTACGACCTGAAGCCGGAATTCCGGGGCCTTCTGCTCGACCGTGGTGCCTCGCTGCTCCCCCCGCCGGCACTGCCAGAGCGTACTATCGAATTCATCGGCAACAGCATCACCTGTGGATATGGCAACGAGAGCATAGAGAAGACCGACCCGTTTGAATATGCTACTGAGAACCACTACTACACTTATGCCCAGATAGCATGTCGTGCATTGCAGGCTCGTGCACATGTTGTGGCCCGCTCTGGCATAGGAGTATATCGCAGTTATGGCGGACCGAAGACGGGCACCCCCGACAATGTCATGACTACCGAATACGAATACACCAACCTCTATGACCGTAGTGAGAAGTGGGATTTCTCTCGCTATCAGCCACAACTGGTGTGCATCAACCTTGGCACCAACGACCTTTCTACCGACAACTACGACGCCAGTCTGCTTAAGGCAGCCTACAAGCGGTTTCTAAAGCAGGTGCGCGGTCATAACCCCCATGCCAAGATTGTTTTTCTTTGCGGCTCGATGCTCAATGGCAAGGAATTAGAGATTGCCCGTCATACACTCGACGATGTGGTGGACGAGGCTCGCAAGCAGGGCGACAAGGAGGTGTATCGATTCTTCTTCTCTCCACAGACCGGCGACATATATTTTGGAGCCTCATGGCACCCAAGCCTCTGGCAGCACGAGAAGATGGCTGCCGAACTGACTGCCTATCTGCGCTCGCTAATGCAGTGGTTCTGATATGAGACGACTCCTTCTTTCGGCGGCATTCTCATTTTTTGGCCTTGCTGTCATGGCACAGCCAGTGAGTCGTGTTGCCCATTACGATGAGGAAGACGGACTTCCTCACGGTCATGTCACTCAGTTGTTGCAAGACGAGCTGGGTTTTATGTGGTTTGCAACATGGAACGGACTGTGCCGCTTTGACGGTTATGAGTTTCATACTTTCAAGCAGACCGTAGGCGACGGCTGTCAGATGCCTACCGACCGTTTTCGCGACATAGCCCTGCGGCCTGACGGAAAAATCGTTTGCCGGCTTGACGACGACTATTATTTGTTTGACACACGCACCTGCAAGTTCAGCAATACAGAAGGCGCCGATGCCCGTCAGGCTGCCGCCGATATAGTGCGATACCGCAAGAGCCAGTCGATAAAAGACGGAGTCAAGACCACCCTCTTTGCCTATACCGACCGTCAGGGCAACCGCTGGGTGACAGGCACCGACGGTATCCGGATGTATGCCACCGAGGAACAGCGCACCGAGCGGCTCGACATCGAGCCTAAGGCCGAAGTGAAGTGTCTGTTTACCGACAGTCAGAAGCGCTACTGGGTAACCACCAAGGATGATGCTGCCGTGCGAGTATATTCTATTGACGGCGACAGGTTCTTAGGATACTTGGGGCGCGACGGACGCCTGCATCAGCAGCATACAAGTTTCGGTGCTGCCATATACTGCATGTTTCAGTCGGCCGACGGAACCCTCTGGATGGGAGCCAAGCCCGACGGCCTGTTCCGGTTGCACGCTGTGTCCGAGTCAGAGTTTAGGGTAGAGCATCTTGCCGACCTTGCCCATCAGAATGTCTATTGCATCGCCGAAGACCGCTACCATCGGCTGTGGGTGGCCACTCTGGGCGGCGGACTCTACTTTGCTGAGCATCCAGAGTCCGAGCACCCGCAGTTTAAGGTGCCCGAGGGCTATCCCAAGGATGCCGCCCAGCGATTGCACAATATAACATTTGTCCGCAACGGCCATTTTCTGTTAGCTGCAGCAACCGACGGACTCATAGTATCTAAACTTGAGCAGCAGCCGCAGAAGATGCGCTTCCGGCGCCACTACCGCGAGTCAGACCGCGCCGAGAGTCTGAGCAGCAGCGCCACTATGGATATAATGACCGATAGGGCCGGACATATCTATATTAGCACAGAGAGCGGTGGTGTAAACCGCATAGAGAGCAGCGACCTGCTGTCGCCCCAGTTGTCGTTTAAGCATTTTACGGCCGGCAACCATCTTCTGCCGTCGGATGTGGTGCTGTCGCTTACGCCTATGCAGCAGGGGCATACCATGATAGTGAGCAGCCATCTTGTTTGCCTTATCGACAGCACAGGCCACTACCGCCAGTTGGATGCCCGATACTTCAATGCCGACTTTCGTTTCACCGATGCCCATCCCCAGCCGCTCAGCGGTGGCCGCTGGCTCTTCGCCCTGCAAGACGGCGCTTTCATCACATCTACCAGTCAGATGTTTCACCCCACCTATAGTCCTACGCTTGTGCTCACAGGCATAAGCATTCAGGGCGCCGACGACAATTGGGCCGTTGCCTCCACCGATACGTTGGTGCTGCAACCCTCAGAGCGCAGTGTCACCATCCACTTTGCCGCCATCTGCTATTCTGCCTCCCAGCGCATCAGCTACGCCTTCCGCCTGCTGCCTGGCGAGAAGTGGAATTACATAGGCCACGACCGCTCGGCCACCCTGCTCGATCTCAGTCCTGGTACCTATTGTCTGGAAATCCGCTCTACCAATGCCGACGGCGAATGGATCGACAATGCGAGGCGCCTCACTATCATTGTGCGCCCCACATTCTGGGAGTCGGTGTGGGGCCGTCTGCTTATGCTGGTGATTATAGTCGCCACGCTGGCCGTCATCATTTACACCATACTATACATACGCCGCATAAAGCGCAAGCAGCGCGAAACCTTAGAGGCATATCTCAGTCTGATAGAGTCGGGCGGCAGCAGTCAGCAGTCGTTATCCCCCAGTAGCAGCGCGGCCGAGCACACCCCTCAGCCCTCTGGTCCTAAAGAGCTCGACCCGATACTGCAGCGTGTGATGGATTTCATAGAGCGCAACATCTCAAACAGCGATGCCAGCGTGGGCGACATGGCAGAGGCTGCTGCCCTCAGCCGTAGCGGCCTTCAGCGCAAGTTAAAGCAGTCGATGGGTATCACCCCTCAAGACCTGCTTCGCGAAGCTCGTATCAAGCATGCCTGCCAACTGTTGCACACTACAGATAAGACAGTATCCGACGTAGCCTACTCTTGCGGATTCAGCGACCCCAAATATTTCAGCCGCTGCTTCAGGCAGAGTACCGGTGTGTCGCCAACAGAATACAAGACGTCTGAACAGCGATAGTCGTTAAAGTAGGTTAAGTGTAATTTTTTAGGCGCTGAAGCCCACCTGACGGCGTGGCTTCAGCTCGATGGTCTTGGGATTGAACTTCTCGTAGGCACGCTGGATGTCGGTTGCCTCTATGCGCTGATAGACCTCACGGGTGAAAGGATGAGCGGTAGAGGCTAGTCGGTCGGCGAGGGCAGGGATGATGCCGTTGCTCACGTACTGTTCTATCCAGCGGGCATTGCCGAAGTTCTTGTTCTTCTGTGCGACGGTATCGCGGATGGTCTGCAACAGCAGGGCTTCCGCCTCGTCGGTGAGCATATATTCGTCGCGAGCAAGCAGCGATTGTGCTATCTGCATCAGTTCGTCGGCGGTATAGTCTCTGAAATGGAACTTATATGGGAATCGTCCCACGAGACCGGGGTTCATCGTCATCAGGCGGTCCATTTCTTCTTTGTAACCGGCAAAGATGACAAGCATGTCGGGATTCTTCTCTGAGAGCGATGTCAGGAGGCTTTCCACGGCACGCCGTCCGTAGTCGTTGGTGCCTTCGCTGCTGTAGAGCGAGTAGGCTTCATCGATGAAGAGCACGTTGCCCTGTGCCTCCCTGAGCAGGTTCTTGACGTTGTCCTCGGTATCGCCGATGAAGCGGCCTACAATGCGGCTTCTGTCGACGCAGATGACTTCGCCTTTCGAGAGCAGTCCCAGCTGGTGGTAGATGCGTCCCAGCATTTTTGCCACTGTGGTCTTGCCAGTGCCTGGGCTGCCAGTGAAGACGGCATGGAAGACGTCCTTCGTATTGGTGGGCAGTCCCTGTTGGCGACGCTCGGCAAAGATTTTGACCTGATGGGCTATGGTGGTAATGCTTTTCTTGATATTGTCGAGTCCCACCATCTGGTTGAGTTCTTGCAGACTTTCCTCATAGCCTGACAGCCGACCGTAGAGTTGTGTGAAGTCGATGTCGTCGGCCTTAAGTTCGTCTTTGTCAAACGATTGTGCCGTATCGGCCAATCGGCGCAGATAAGCCTTCATCACGTGTTCCTGATAGAAGCGGTTGATGTCGGCTCTGGTCCAGTTGGCAATGGTTCCGTCGTCGCATCCCTTTCGGACGGCAGCCATGAGCTGCCGTGAAACGTCCTCTGAAGGATGAAGGTCCCATGCCGTCATTTCGCTGAAGAAGCTGTGTACCATCTCCGTGGGAGTGGGTGGCAGCAGCGTCAGCCGTTTTGATTCGGGAAAGAATTCCCTCAGCGAGGGGTACATGTTGAAGAGTGCCTCGACTTCCTGGCAGGTGCCGGAAAGCCAGAGTCCGTAGCGATTGTTGCGTACGGCGTTAGAGAGCTGTTGGATGATGAGTCGTCCTCCAGTCCCTGTCAGCACTCCCACATGATCAAGACAGATGGTCTTTCCTGCCTCCGTTTCGTTAAGCAGGTTATTAAATCTGTCCATCGGATTTTGCAGTGTTGCGTCATAGAGTGTCGTGCTGTCGACCAGTTCCAACGATGACTTGGTGTACAGTTCGTCGAAGAAGCAGCGGATGGCAGGCAGTGGGTTCTCCTTGCCTTTGTTGATAAAGACATAGCCCGACGGCTGCCGTACCGAATCCTTGACGTTGAGGTGCAGGCAGTCGGCCCACAGTCGCATGCGATTCGCCTCAATCGTTGCCAGTCGCAGTTCCTTAGTGCCTGGCAATGTGGCCAGCACGCCCCAGGCAGTGTCGTTGGCCAGAAAGGACATTGCGATGTCGTCAGGGTCGAAAATGCCATAGGCATTGATGGATTGTATTTCGACATCTTGTTGCTCGTCCACCTGGAACTCCATCACGCCCATGAGTGACTCTGCCAGCGAGAAATGCAGCTTGTAATGCCCTGCCAGCCAGGGGAAGCGGCTCTGCATTTTGAGCCTGACGGTACCACGCCGCACTTTCGGGGCATTTTCTTCAGCGTCAGTACACATCAAGAAGTAGTCGTCGGCATAGATACAGCAACGAAAGTCGTGGTCTTTCATACTGTTTCTGTCGGTCTCCATTTTCATGATGAAGTACTGTCCTTCGACACTCATTTCCATGGATTTGATCAAAAGATTGTGGTTTTCAATCATAAATGTTGAAATGTCATTTGATAAAACGTTGTGTGTTCTAACGAATCCGTCGCCCGTTGTTCGCACAACAGGGACGTACAAGAGTTTGTATGCCGAATAGGGGGTGTATCAGTATGTCAAAGAGCGTGCGAGCCGAAGGCAGAGCCAAGCTTGCTTGAGCTTTGCTGAGGCGAAGCCGGTTTTCGAGCCGAAGGCTCATAGAGCGCGTGAGAGTTCTGGCATTGCCAGAGGGCGCAAGCCTGTACACATGGCATTAGGGGCCATGCGTTGGCGTCATTGTCGTTGTAATGCGAAATGCGTTAGATAATCTTTCCTTTCATATTTGGGGCTGCAAAGATATGAATAAATCCTGATATCCGCCAATATTTTTCTGGATAATTTCCGACTTTAACATTTCCACCTTATTATATATACAAGACATTGATGGACAAGGGGAGATAGTATGAAGCAAACAGGGATTTAGCTTGTACCTAAGGGGAAGTTTGCCTGAGGCGAGCGGGTTCGCAGCGGGCGGGGAAATAATCAGCAGCGCCCGCTGCTAATATCGGCAGCGGGCGGGGAAATTGTCGGCAGCGTTTGCTGCGGACCAAGTTTTATACTGAACGGACCAGAGAGTCCCTTAATCTATACGCAGTACGGCGTGACAGGTTAGCGCTTATCGGCTATTTTGCGGAAGCTCTGTAGCTTTTCGCCGAAGCAGAGATCGCCGCAATCGCCGAATCCCGGTACGATGTACTTCTGAGGGTTCAGCCCCTGGTCGATAGAGGCGCACCAGAGCGTGGCATCGTCGGGCAGTACCTCCCTCACCACGTCAATGCCCTCCGGAGCAGCTATGACGCAGCAGACATGCATCTTCTTGGGCTTGCCCGACATGAGCAGTGCCTCGATGGCTGCCGCCATTGAACCGCCGGTGGCCAGCATGGGGTCGGTGATGATGAGCGTCTTGCCCTTGACGCTGGGCGCAGCGATGTAGTCGGCATGGATGCCTACCTCGGTATGCTCGCGGTTGATGTACATGCGGAAAGCAGAGACAAAGGCATTGTCGGCACGGTCGAAGATGTCGAGGAAGCCTTGGTGGAACGGCAGGCCGGCACGCAGCACGGTGCCCAGAATGATGTCGTCCTTCGGCAGTGGAATCTGGAGCGTGTCAAGGGGTGTCGTCACGGTCTTGGGCTTATACTCCAGTCGTTTTGACACCTCGTAGGCCATCAGTTGCCCGATGCGCTCGACGTTGTGCCGGAAAAGGAGTCGGTTCTTCTGCATGCTCTTGTCGCGCAGCTCGTACATGAACTGGTTGATAATGGTGTTCTGTTCTGCGAAATTGATTACTTCCATAGTATGACAGGTTTTTAGGGGGTGATGCTTATTGTTTAACAGCACAAAGGTACACAATTTTTTGGAAAATGAAACATTTTCCTGTATTTTTCTTATCAATTCTAATACTCAATAGAACAAAAAATCCCGATAAACATTTGGCGTTTATCGGGATTTTTTAATCTGTAGCTTAGAAGTCAAGCTTGTCAAGCTCGTCGGTGAAATCCTTCGGCTCGCGGTTCGGCTCGTGATACTCCTCGTTACGCTCAGGACGGGGGCGGTCGCCGCGCTCAGGACGGGGACGGCGCTCACCACGCTCGGGACGGTCGCCGCGCTCAGGACGGGGACGACGCTCGCCGCGCTCAGGACGGTCGCCACGCTCACGGCGGGCAGGACGCTCCTGATAGCCCTCGGGCTTCTCGATGAGCACACGGTGCGACAGTTTGAACTTACCAGTCTTCGGGTCAATCTCCAGCAGCTTCACCTTGATCTTGTCACCTTCCTTGATGCCAGCCTCCTCGACGGTCTCCAAGCGCTTCCAGTCAATCTCGGAGATGTGGAGCAGACCGTCCTTGCCAGGCATGAACTCTACGAAGCAGCCGTAAGGCATGACGCTACGGACAGTCCCCTCGTAGACCTCGCCGACTTCGGGAATGGCCACGATGGCACGAATCTTGGCGATAGCGGAGTCAATAGAATCCTTGTTGGGACCGCTGACCTGAATCTTGCCAACACCGTCTTCCTCGTCAATGGTAATGGTGGCACCAGTGTCCTCCTGCATCTGCTGGATGATCTTTCCGCCCGGGCCAATGACAGCACCAATGAACTCCTTCGGAATCTCGAAGGCCTCGATGCGGGGAACCCAAGGCTTCAGCTCGGGACGCGGCTCAGCGATGGTATCGGTGATGCAGTTCAGGATGTGCTCACGGCCAGCCTTGGCCTGCATGAGGGCCTTCTCAAGGATGTCGAACGACAGACCGTCGCACTTGATATCCATCTGGGTGGCTGTCAGACCGTCGCGTGTACCGGTGGTCTTGAAGTCCATATCGCCCAGGTGGTCCTCGTCACCGAGGATGTCGCTGAGGACAGCGTATTTGTCTTCTCCGGGGTTCTTAATCAGACCCATGGCAATACCCGATACGGGCTTTTTCATGGGAACACCAGCGTCCATCAGGGCCAGCGTGCCGGCGCAGACGGTAGCCATTGACGAAGAACCGTTGGACTCCATAATCTGGCTCACCACACGAACGGTGTAGGGGAAGTCAGCGGGAATCATATCCTTCAGACCGCGCCATGCCAGATGACCATGACCAATCTCACGACGGCCTACGCCGCGCTGGACCTTGGCCTCACCAGTACAGAACGGGGGAAAGTTATAGTGCAGTAGGAAGCGCTGATAGCTCTTGTCGAGCACATCGTCAACCAGCTTCTCGTCAAGCTTGGTACCCAGGGTAACGGTGGTCAGCGACTGGGTCTCACCACGGGTGAAGATAGAGCTTCCGTGAGGCATGGGCAGGGGAGAAACCTCGCACCAGATGGGGCGGATGTCAGTAGTCTTACGACCGTCGAGACGGATGCCCTCGTCCAGGATGCAACGGCGCATGGCGTCGCGCTCTACGTCGTGGTAGTAGCGGTCCATCATGGCGTACTTCTCTTCCAACTCGTCCTCAGTGAGGTCGCTGTGGGCAGCAGCATACTGCTCCTTGAAGTCAGCCAGAATCTTTTCGAAGGCCTCGGCACGGGCCTGCTTCTCGAGTGCCTGCTTGGTGACGTCGTAGGCGGGCTGATACAGCTCCTTGTTCATCTGCTCGCGCAGATCCTCGTCGTTCACCTCGTGGTCGTACTCGCGCTTAACGTCCTTGCCCAGTTCCTTGCTCAGCTCAGCCTGCAGCTCGCACATGGGCTTGATGGCATCCATGGCAGCCTTCAGGGCGCCCAGCAGGTCCTGCTCGGAAACTTCCTTCATCTCGCCTTCCACCATCATGATGTTCTCAGCAGAGGCACCGACCATGATGTCCATGTCGGCCTGCTTCATCTGCTCGAAGGTGGGGTCGATAACATATTCACCATTGATACGAGCCACGCGAACCTCAGAGATGGGGCACTCGAAGGGGATATCTGAACATGCCAGTGCTGCCGATGCGGCAAAACCTGCCAAGGCATCGGGCTGATCAACACCATCGGCGCTGAAGAGCATGACATTGACAAAAACTTCTGCGTGATAATTAGAGGGGAACAAGGGACGGAGCACACGGTCAACCAGACGGCTCGTCAGAATCTCATTGTCAGAGGCCTTACCCTCGCGCTTGGTGAAACCGCCAGGAAAACGTCCTGCAGCGGCATACTGCTCTCTGTAGTCAACCTGCAGAGGCATGAAATCTGTTCCGGGAACTGCATCTTTTGCGGCACAAACAGTAGCCAGCAGCACGGTGTTGTTCATGCGGAGCATTACACTGCCGTCGGCCTGCTTTGCCACTTTCCCGGTTTCAATTGTGATGGTTCTTCCATCAGGCAACTGAATCGTCTTTGTAATTACGTTCATCTTGATTAAAACATCTAAAAAATAAAAAATAGGATGCAAATTCAATACCTACTTTCGCAGAAGGCAGTGACATTTGCGGCTGCAAAGGTACACATTAATATAAAAAGAAACGAAAAAGGCCCTATTTATTATTGTTTTTTAGGAATTATGACAAGTTTTGTGTTTTTTTTCGTACTTTTGCCAATGAAATTACAATAATCGCATTCATTATCAGTATGGAGCAGCTGCTGCACTATTGTTGGAAACACAGGATGTGGCCCGCTGAAGGTCTTCAGACCACCGACGGGCGTATCGTTGAGGTTATCGACCCGGGATTGCATAACCGCAATAGCGGACCGGATTTCTTCAATGCCAAGGTGAAGATTGGGGGTACTCAATGGGTGGGCAACGTAGAGATTCACGACCGATCGTCGCATTGGTATCAGCATGGGCACGACCGTGATGCCAATTACAACAACGTAGTGCTGCACGTGGTAGGCGAGGCTGACCGCGACGTACAGACGTCGGAAGGACATTTTGTGCCTCAAATGTGTCTGAAAGTGCCCCAGACGGTCATAGAGAACTATGAGGAGTTGCTACGTACCGACAGCTATCCTCCATGTTACCGGATTATTCCTAATCTCACACGCCTCACCGTTCACTCATGGATGGCTGCACTACAGACCGAACGACTGGAGCAGAAGACGATTGCCATAAGTCAGCGTGCCCAGCAGGCCAACGGTTCTTGGGAGCAGGCTTTCTTCATCACACTGGCCAGAAACTATGGTTTCGGCATCAATGGCGATGCCTTCGAAGAGTGGGCGCGCCACATACCATTGCAGGCTGTGGGCAAACACCGCGACGACTTGTTCCAGATAGAGGCTATTTTCTTTGGTCAGGCAGGGCTGCTGGAACTTGAAGCCGTTCCAGAGCGCTATCAGCAGGCAGCACTCAATGAGGGCTATTTTGCTCGTCTGCGTAATGAGTATAAGTATCTTTCACATAAGTTCTCGCTACAGCCCATGGACTGGCATCGCTGGCGTTTTCTGCGGCTGAGGCCTCAGAATTTCCCACATATCAGGCTGGCTCAACTGGCCAACCTCTACTACCAGCGGCGTGCCGGACTATCACAACTAATAGACTGTCGAGATATGGGCAGTATGGCCGACTGCCTGCGTACCCAGGTGACTCCATACTGGGAGACACACTATACTTTCGGCTCAGAGAGTGTGCGCAATGCCAAGCATCTGTCGCCAAACTCGATCAGTCTGCTCATTATTAATACCTGTGTGCCTATGCTCTTTGCCTATGGGAGGCATACACTGCGCGAAGAGCTCTGCGACCGTGCCTTCGACTTCCTTGAGCAGCTCAAAGCAGAGAAAAATCATATCATACGTATGTGGCAGGAGTGCGGACTGCAAGTGCAGACTGCCGGCGACTCACAAGCACTCATACAACTGAAACGTGAATACTGTGACCGACGCGACTGTCTGCGCTGTCGTATCGGCTATGAATACCTAAAGAAAATTGAAAATTGAGAATTGAAATAAGACACTATGAAGAACGACAAATACGCCTTTGAAACCCGTATGGAGGTTCGCGACTACGAGTGCGACATTGAGGGTATCGTCAACAATGCCAACTATCTGCACTATATTGAGCATACGCGTCATCTCTTTCTCAGGCATTGTGGACTGAGTTTTGCCGAAATGCACCAGAAAGGCGTCGATGCCGTGGTGGCTCGTATGAATCTGCAGTATAAGTCGCCACTGAGATGTGACGATGAATTCATGTCGTGTCTGTGGATAGAGAAGCAGGGACTGAAATACGTCTTCCATCATGACATATTCCGTGCCGACAGTGATGAGCTGTGCTTCAGAGCCGACGTAGTGTTAGTATGTATTGTAAACGGCCGCTTAGGCGACAGTGAGGAATATAACCAAGCTTTTGCACCATACCTATGAACAGCGAGATATTATACTCTATGGCCCTGACGCGTATGACGGGCTTCAATTTTGCTATAGCCAGGCAACTCTACATAACGCTTGGAGGGGGTACTAAGGTATATGAACACCGTAACGATATTGGTGATGTGCTACCAGATTGCACACCACGGTTGTGCGAGGCTATGAGGCATTGGGATGAGGCTCTGAAACGTGCTGAGGCTGAAGCAGCTTTTGTGCAGTCGAAGAATATACGTGTGCTAACGATGAACGACCCTGACTATCCACAGCGTCTCACTGAGTGTCCGGATGCTCCACTGCTGCTTTATTACAAAGGTTCGGCAGACCTTAATCAGCAACGTGTCATTAACATCGTAGGAACTCGGCATTGTACTACTTATGGTCAGGATATTATACGTCAGTTCGTAAGCGAACTGCATGACATGCTGCCACAAGTGCTGATAGTCAGCGGTCTGGCCTATGGCATAGATATCTGTGCTCATCGGAATGCAATGCAACAGGGATATGAGACAGTGGGAGTGCTTGCCCATGGCCTCGACCAGATATATCCTCATGCTCACCGTGAAACGGCCATAGAGATGCTGTCACAAGGTGGGCTACTCACTGAATTCATGTCACAGACTAATGCCGACAAGCCTAATTTTGTGCGTCGTAACCGCATAGTGGCAGGCATGTGTGATGCCACAATACTGGTGGAAAGCGCTGCGAAGGGTGGGGGACTGATTACTTGCGACATAGCTCGTAGTTATAATCGCGATGTCTATGCTTTTCCTGGGGCTGTAGGGGTAAAGAGCAGTGAGGGATGCAACCGTGCCATTCGCGACAATCTGGCTGCTCTTATTACCTCAGCAGAAGATTTTGTGAAGGCTATGGGCTGGCCGATAGACTCGGAAAAACCTGAGAGTGTAGAGCGCCAGCTCTTTCCAGACCTTACAGATGATGAACAGCGCATAGTGGATACTCTCATGCAAACTAACGATTTGCAGTTGAATCTGATTAGTGTCCGTACCAACATGCCTATCCATCAGATTACAGCCCTGCTGTTTCAACTTGAAATGAAAGGTGTCGTAAGGCCTCTGGCTGGAGGCACATACCACCTGCTGCAATAGTCTGATTAGTATTCTACGTATGGTCGTAGGCGCTCGATAGCTTCGGGGGTGAAGTCGTCAGAAAGGCGAAGCTCGTCGAGGCTGCTGATAGGACCGTGCAGTCGTCTGTAGTCAGTAATAGTCTTTGCCTGAAAATAGTTGATATAAGGATGTCGGCGCAATTGCTGGAGCGTCATCTTGTTGATGTTCACCTTTACGGGGTGAGCATCCTTTATTATAAAGTATTTCTTTGATTCGGATGGGAATCCGTCTATCTCGTCCAGTTGGTCCACACTGACATATCCACCTAACCACTTTCCGTGGCGTATTATTTCGCCAGCATAGAAAGAGCCAATGCCCGGCACACGTTTCAGCTGGGTGGTGTCGGCTGTATTCAGCACTATATATTCCCCTTTATTCAGTTTGACGGGCTGTTGTGCACTATCAACAATCGTAGTATGTTTCTCCACTGGAGCAACGAGATTTGCTGCTGGCTGATAGTCGCTTGAGATTCTGATGTAAGGCTCCAGTTCGCGGTATTGCTTTGCTGTGAGACCGTAGAGGCGAGCAAAGTCTTCTTTGCGCCGGTAGATGCCGCCATGAGTCCTGTATTTATAAATGTTACGTATTTGCCACTTCTGTAATCCCAGATTTTGCAGTTGCGTTGAGTCGGCGGTATTCGGATCGAAGTAGAAGCGCTGAGGCTGAGGTTGCTCAGTAGAATAATGAATAGCATCCGCCGAACTGTAGTATGAGCGATGTCGGGATGCTTCTTTTGAGTCAGCCGAAAATGGATGCTGTGCAGAATCTTCCTGACTTGTGGCTACTGGAGGTTGCTGGTCGCTTCCGCCAAGATAAAGCCCTAATAGAGCCATTGCCGCCACGACAATAGCGCCAACACCGATTCTGCGATCGTTACGGTTCATCTTCTGTGGATGTATTTGTGCTGATTACTGCCACGTCTTGAAAGGCCTCTGCCTCAACTGACTGTTGTAGTAGCGTCGGTCGCCCGTTACTTCCTTTCCGATAAAATGGGGCTTAACAAACGCTTCGTCTTCAGAAGCCAGTTCTACTTCAGCTACTATCAGCCCGTCGTTGTCGCCATGAAACTCATCAACTTCGAAGACATGATGGTCGGAGCGTACAAGCCATCGTGTCTTGTCGATAATACCTGGGTCGCAGAGTGTCAGCAGTTGTCGGGCATCATCCAATGGAATCTCTTGTTCAAACTCATATCTCGACAAGCCACCATTGAGCGATGGACCTTTGATAGTAATATACGCATGTTCATCTCTTATACGTATCCGCACGGTGCGTCCCCTTTCGCTGCAGATATATCCCTGCTGGATATGACTGCTTGAAAAAGCCTCGTGCTTGAAGGAATCGTCAAGCACGAGGAATTTGCGTTCAATCTCTAATGCCATTATGCCATCATTGCGAACGTCCAAATGAGATAGATAACAGCCAGGAGGATGAGTCCTGCGAAGATCCATGTCACTACTTTCTTTCCTTGTTCTTCTTGTTTCTTGGCGTAGGCTTCACGTTTCTTGTTAACTTTTTTGTTCATAGTTTTTAGTTTTAAATTATGAGTTTCTATATCATTCTGCTTTATTTAGTGACTTATCAGGGCATTTAGGTAATTATAATTTCTAATTCCTAATTCCTAATTTCTAATTGTCTTCGTCAGAGGAAGGAAATTCCATCAAGTATGCCTTGATGAATTCATCAATCTTGCCGTCCATCACACCGTCAACGTCAGATGTCTGGTAGTTGGTACGGTGGTCTTTCACCCTTCGGTCGTCGAAGACGTAGGAGCGAATCTGTGAGCCCCACTCAATCTTCTTCTTGCCAGCTTCTATCTTAGCCTGGGCCTCCAAGCGCTTCTGCATGGCACGGTCGTAGAGTTGTGAGCGCAGCAAGGCCATGGCACGCTCCTTGTTCTTGGGCTGGTCGCGGGTCTCGGTATTCTCGATGAGGATTTCCTCTTCGGCTCCCGTGTCAGGGTCGGTGTACCAATAGCGCAGACGGACACCCGATTCCACCTTGTTGACGTTCTGACCACCGGCACCGCTGCTTCGGAACGTATCCCAGCTGAGTTTGGCGGGGTCAACATACACCTCGATGGTATCGTCAACCAGTGGACTGACAAATACTGAGGCAAACGACGTCATACGCTTGCCCTGGGCATTATAGGGTGACACACGCACCAGGCGGTGCACACCATTCTCGCTCTTCAGGTAGCCGTAAGCATACTCGCCACCCTCTATCTGCATGGTGACGCTCTTGATGCCTGCATCGTCGCCATCCTGCAGGTTGGCAATAGACACCTTGTAGTCGTGAGCCTCTGCCCATCGCTGGTACATGCGCATCAGCATCTGTGCCCAGTCCTGTGCCTCGGTGCCGCCGGCACCGCTATTGATTTTCAGCACACAGTCCATGGGATCCTCCTTCTGGCGCAGCATATTCTTCAGTTCCAGGGCCTCGATAACATCCAGGGCCTTTTTATAGTCGGCATCGACCTCCTGTTCGGTCACCATCTCCTCCTTGAAGAAGTCGAAAGCCAGTTGCAGCTCGTCAGCGGCAGTACGTACTTCCTGATAGCCGTCGAGCCACTTCTTGATGCCCTTGACTTTCTTCATTTGTGCCTCGGCACGTTTCTGGTCTTCCCAGAAGTCGGGAGCCTGTGTACGAAGATCCTCTTCCTCGTACTCCATCTTCTTTTCATCTATCTTCAAGTACTTGTACAGTGCGTCGGCACGGTCAAGCACATCCTTAAGCTGGTCGGTTGTGATCATATTTCAAAATTAGGAATTAGAAATTAGGAATTAGAAATTATGATTTCTTTTAGCCATTCCTTATTTCCTTAACTTCCCTTTGATAGTCTCAGTTATTTTTACTAAAATACTTATTATTTCTTCATTATCGATTAATAATCGATTGGTATTCCTTGTCTGTCAAGTAATTCCCTCCATACAAGCGATTCAACCAGTATTTCGTTTCGTTGGCCTCTTTTAGGGCAATCGTTAGTTTGGTTAAGAAATCAGCTTCACTTTGGGCAAATTTACTTTCTGCCACGTTAGCACCAATACTTGTTCCGCTACGCACTATTTGCTTCAAAATATCAGAATTCCCTTGCCGTTTTTGAGACAGATACTTATGCATGTTTACTATTCTGTCTCCGAAATCTTCAGATTTTTTCGCAATTATGTTTTCGCGCCTTTCCATCATAATTAGGTAATCATAATTTCTAATTCCTAATTTCTAATTGTTAATCTTCGTACATTTTGTCGATTAGTGCTTTATAGTTTTCATTAAGCACTCGGCGGCGGATTTTAAGAGTATTGGTGAGTTCTCCCTTGGCCATAGAGAGCGGTTCGGGCAACAGTGTGATGCGCTTTACCTGCTCATAGTGTGCCAACTGCTGCTGCAGAGTGTCGATACGCTCCATAATCATACTTACTATGCGCTTGTCGGCACATAGCTCGCTACGATCTACAAAGGCAATGCCGTGAGCACGTGCATACTCCTCGAGAAGCGAGTAAACAGGAATGATAAGTGCAGACACAAACTTTCGCTGGTCGGCAATGATGCATATCTGGTCGATGTATTTGTCAACGAGCAGCTTAGATTCTATCATCTGAGGAGCTATGTACTTTCCGTTCGATGTCTTGAAAAGGTCCTTGATACGCTCGGTGAGGAACAGCTCGCCATCCTTCAGATATCCGGCATCTCCCGTGCGGAAGTATCCGTCTTCCGTAAAGGCCTGCTTGGTGAGGTCGTCGCGGTTGTAGTATCCGATGGTTATCGTCGGGCCCTTAAGCAGTATTTCGCCCTCTTCGCTGATCTTGATGTCGATACCCTCGATGGGAATACCCACAGAACCTACGGTAAATGGGTCACCAAAATGATTGCACGACACTGTTGCCAGACTTTCTGTCAGTCCGTAGCCCACCACCATGTTGATACCTATTGAGTGTACGAACTCCTCAACGTGGGCACTGACGGCAGCACCAGCCGTAGGGAAGAAATGGGCATTCTCGAGTCCGAGTTCCTTGCGAACCAGCGAGAATACGGTGCGATTAAGCATCTCGTATTCCAGATGGAGTGCCACTGGTGGTTTCTTACCCCTGCTGAGATATTCTATGTTGTGCTTGCGTCCAACGTTTAATGCGTGCATAAATAACTTGCGCTGAACGGCACTCGAACTCTCAATCTTTTCCATCACACCCATATAGACCTTCTCCCAGAATCGGGGAACGGCCGACATACATGTCGGGTGAGTCTCTCTCATCGACTGCTGAACCTGAATGGGATAGGTGTTAACTATCATAGTAGCTCCCTCAGTGAGAGAGAGGATGGCCCATCCGCGCTCAAAGATATGAGTGTATGGCAGGAAGTTCATTACCCTGTCCTTTTCGCCCACAGGCACACACTTGTCGTTGGCGATGAAAGCAGCATGGAACTGTCCGTGGGTCAGTATCACACCCTTTGAGTCGCCTGTTGTTCCGCTGGTGTAAAGAATGTTGGCAATATCGTCGAATGTTGCTTCCTTTTGCAGTTTCTCCACCTCGGTTTGTCTTGGCAGGTTCTCACCCAGTTTCAGGAAGTCGCTGAAACTGATTGCCGTGGCATCATTATCAGGGATCACCACATGCGGGTCGAAGACGATGATGCGCTCAAGGGTGGGGCATAGCGAGAAGATTCGCCGTGCCTTGTCGTACTGCTCCTGTTCGCCAACGAACAGGAACCTCACTTTGGCATCATTCACCATAAACTGGATTTGCTGCTCAGAACTGGTGGCATAGAAGGGTATTGTGACAGCACGAATACCCCATGCTCCGAAGTCGCACTCAATATACTGAACAGAGTTCTGCGAGAAGATACCGATATTCTCTTGCACCTTGACGCCGAGGTTTAGCAGTGCATTCGACACTTGCTTTACCGTATTCGACACCTCTTGCCACGACAGTGATTTCCACTCACTTCCTCCGAAATCCTGATATATCAGCATCTCGCGGTCGCCGTATTTCTTGGCCTGGTCGTGTATCAGGACCGACATGTGACTGTTTGTCTGCATAAGCCGATGAAATATAAATTTTGTGCAAAGGTACAAAATAAAGTGAAAAGTGAAAAGTGAAAAGAGAAAAAATTGCTGCTGCCAAAGATAATTTTCATTTTTCGATTTTCAATTATCAATTTATTTCAGTACTTTTGCAGCAATTATGGACATGCATCAATACATAACAGATTCTGTTGAACTGCTAAAGAGGCTTATCAGCACACCTTCTGTGAGCCGTGATGAGTCGGTTGCCGCAGATATAATGGAGAGTTATATCAGCCAGTGGGGCATGTCTCCACGTCGTATAGGCAACAATATCCTGATACAGGAGAATATTGATCCGCAGAAACCAACTCTGCTGCTCAATGCCCACATCGACACGGTAAAGCCTTCAGCGTCGTGGACGCGCGACCCGTTTACTCCCACTATGGAGGGCGACCGCCTCTACGGACTGGGTAGCAACGACTGTGGCGGCGGACTGGTGAGCCTGTTGGCTGCCTACCGCTTGCTACGCGATAAGCCACTTACCTGCAACATCGTCTATCTTGCCTCCTGCGAAGAGGAAGTGAGTGGTGCCGGTGGCTTCTCGCTGGCCTTGCCGGAACTGCCGAAGATAGATGTGGCCATTGTGGGCGAACCGACGGGTATGCAGCCCGCCATTGCCGAGAAAGGACTGATGGTGATTGATGGTGTGGCACGTGGCAAGAGTGGACATGCTGCCCGTAACGAGGGTGTCAATGCCATCTACGAGGCTCTTGACGACCTCGTCTGGCTGCGCGACTACCGTTTCAAGAAAGAGAGCCCGCTTCTTGGACCAACCAAGATGACGGTGACCGTCGTCAATAGCGGCACACAGCACAATGTCATTCCTGACGAGTGCCATTTTGTTATCGACGTCCGCACCAACGAATACTATCAGAACGAATACCTCTTCGCCTTCCTCCAGAAGCACATGAAGAAGTGCGAGCTCAAGGCCCGCTCTTTCCGCCTGTCATCGTCGCACATCGACGAGAGCCATCCCTTGGTGCAGCGCTGCTTGCAATTGGGTATGAAGCCTTTTGGCTCGCCCACGCTCAGCGACCAGGCCCTGATGCCTTTCCCCTCATTCAAGTTAGGCCCCGGCGACAGCGCCCGCAGCCATAGCGCCGACGAGTACATCTGCCTCAGCGAAATCACCCACGCCATTGAGACATACATCAAGATGGTAAATCTCTGATCTGTACTATATAAAACTTGGACATAAAGTTCGATGCCGCGAGGCATCAAATTCTAAACTCTCGGCAATAATAAGAGAAAATGTCACTCAATTAATTTGTAAACACTAAATAGAAAAAGTACAATGAAAAAGCTAATTTTGATGGCCGTTGCGACGCTTGTCGTTTCAACAGTATTGGCGCAGAATGAGAAAGGAACTTTCTCCATCAAGCCGATGGCCGGTATCAACGTAACCGGATTCAGCGGTGGTATCGTAGAAGACATCTATCACTACAAGGTACGCTTCACGGCGGGCCTTGAGGCGGAATATGCCTGCAACGACTGGTTAGGCGTGTCGTTGGGTGCCGTCTATTCGCAGCAGGGTGCAAAGGTTGACGGCAGTTTTGAGGCGATAGGTGTCAATGAAGCAGGCCAGCAACTCTATATAAAAGCCAAGGAGAAGGGAAAACTGCACAGCGACTACATCAACCTGCCCCTGATGGCCAACATCTACATCCCTGCCGTTCGCGGACTGGCCGTCAAGGTTGGTGCGCAGATAGGCTTGCTCGTCAACGACCGCTTAGAGGTCGAAGTGGAAACTGCAACCATCCCCATCCCTGACCGCCCGTCTGAAGGTTTAGAACCTGCCGATGTCGAACATCCTATTTACACATGGTCTTCGAACAGCATTTCCGATATATGCAAGTCTGTTGATTTCGGCATTCCCGTAGGCTTGTCCTACGAGTACAAGAACGTCACGCTGGATGCCCGCTACTACTTCGGACTGACCAAGGTCGACAAAACCAAAGACCCCGACACGGTGCGCAACCGCTATCTGTCCATTACCTTAGGCTACCGTTTCCACCTGTAGAATCATTACAATAAAAACTATGCAAGACATGCTCACAGAGGGTCTGTCCCTTTGTGAGCACAGAACTTTAACCACTAACTTCTAATCAGCAGCAGAGAGCATGGTAACCTCGATGCGACGGGAGCGCCATGCAATAAGGCAGGGTATGCCGTGCGGAAATGCCGTAAGTGCCGTACTAAAACAATGAAAGTGCCGTCCGAAAGTTAAAACAGCGTCAGTGTTTGTTAAAACGACGTCGATGTTTACAAAAACAAAGGCATTGTTTACAAAAACAACGTCATTGTTTGATGTTTTTCTTTGAACCACTTTCGGCTATGGCCGAGAACAAGGATAAATTTAGATTTAGGCTTCAAAATTTGGAATATTCAGAAAAAGTTCCTAATTTTGCAGCGTAAGGTATAAAAAGTTTGAATCATGGAACAGCAGACAGATATACGATGGATACAACGGTATGCTAACTTTCACAAGGCATGCAGCAGACTTGTGGCTGTGACTGAGGCTGACAGATTCATGGACGATTTGTCTGAACTTGAAATCGAGGGGCTTGTGCAGCGTTTCGAGTACACCTTCGAATTGGCATGGAAAGTGCTGCAAGACCTGTTGATATATAAGGGCTACGAATTTATGATGGGGCCCAATGGCACGTTGAAGATGGCTTTTGACGACGGTCTTATCGCTGATCATGATGGTTGGCGGAAAATGGCAAAGTCGCGTAACACGCTGAGCCATGTGTACGACGAAGAAGAGGTGCTGCCAATCGTCAAATTGATTTACAGCGACTATGCACCACTCTTAAAGAAATTGGATGAGGAACTCAATATTCTTTCACAAGACAGTAATTATAAGCAGGCATGAAGTTCGGGCTTAGCGATACGGTTATCAAGGAACTGCAGGATGTATTTCGGAGACATACGAACATCAAGAAAGTTCTGATTTTCGGCTCACGGTCGAAAGGGAACTATCGTGAAGGTTCGGATATTGACTTGGCGGTTATTGGCGACCATATCGATTACAATCAGATTTTGACCATCTTGTGCGAAATCGACGATTTGGAGCTGCTTTATTCCATTGACCTGCTGGACTACAGCAAAAAGGCAGGCACGCCCATTGGCGACCATATTGATAGAGTAGGACAAGTATTCTACGAGGCTGCATAAACACTAACAAGTATCAGCGGCTATCAGTCGGCAGACCCTCATGATCTTATGATCTCGACTAAGATATGACACAGAAATACGCATTATTCTTCGACATCGACGGCACGTTGGTGAGTTTCCAGACGCACGAGATTCCTGCGTCGACTATCCTTGCGCTGACGCAGGCTAAGGCCAATGGTTCGCGGGTGTATATCGCCACGGGGCGTCCGCCGTTGATTATCAACAATCTGGGGGCTATTGACCACTTGATTGACGGCTACATCACCACCAACGGCGCATTGTGCTACGTGGGTGACGAAATGGTCACGTGCCAACCCATCCCTAAAGAGGATGTAATGACCTGCGTGGAGGACTGTCGCGAGCGGGGCAACAGCCTCATCGTCGTGGGGCGTAAGGATGTGGCGGTGCTCGACCCCAAGGGCGACGTCGACCGTATTTTCCGCCAGATGCTCGCCGTAAAGAACCTCAACCAAGCCTCACCACTCGACGTCGTGCTCCAGCAGGACATCCTGCAGCTGACGCCCTTCTTCCCTGCCGACTACGAACCTGTGCTGATGGCCCGTATGCCGCAATGCGTCTCTGGCCGCTGGCATCCGGAGTTTACCGACATCACCGCCAACGGTGCCGACAAGGGCAAGGGCATCCTGGCGATGGCTCGCCACGAGGGTTTCGATCCCAGTCGCACGATGGCCTTTGGCGACGGCGGCAACGACACCACGATGATTCTCCAGGCAGGCATCGGCGTCGCGATGGGCAATGCCATCGATGCCCTCAAGCATCAGGCCGACTACGTCACCACCTCCGTCGATGACGATGGCATCCTCAACGCCCTGCGACATTTCGAAGTGATATGATGATGAAGAAAGTAATGATACGGATGGATGATTAAGAAGAAGAACACCCCATAAAAAGCAATTATTCCAAATTCAACTTTTTTTTGGCGGCTTGTAGCTCATCAGCAAGTCGCCTTATCTCCTGTTGCCATGGCTGCTGTACCGAAAGTTAGTACAATAGATACCGTCGTGGCTAAGAGGGATAACAGGAACTGCTTCCACGAAGCCATTCCACTACCATTCTTCAGGCTCTTTGGGGTGTGTAACTTGATGTTCATATCATTTATCTGCCAATCCAGCTCTCGGGGTTTAGCTTAGCTGTTTCGCGGCGCAGTTGGAACTGGAGGATATTGTCTTGGCCGACGCGGCCGAGGGCCTGGCGGGTGCTGACGTGCTGACCTCGGCTGACGTTGACGCTGGAAAGGTTACAATAGACGGAGATGTAGCTGCCATGGCGCACCATGACCACCATTGTGCCACCGATACCGAATACGGCACTTACCTCACCATCGAAGATGCTGCGTGCCTGTGCGCCAGCCTCACCACGGATGTTGATGCCCTTGTTGTCGAGGGTCACATTATGCAGGCCTTCGACGTTGTATTGTCCGAAATGGCTGACAATGCGATAGGGACCGGTAATGGGGACGGGCAGACGGCCACGGTTGCTTTCGAACTTGCCGCTGACACGCATGTCCTCGGTAGGCATACGCAGGGCTTCGTCGGCCTCCTTGCGTGCCGATGCCACCACCTTGGCGTGCTCACGGTTCTCGGCCTCTGCCTTACGCTCGGCAGCGAGACGGCGCTGCTCGGCTTCACGGGCACGGCGCTCGGCAGCCTCGCGGGTCTTCTTGTCCTTGGCAGCCTTGGCCTCAGCCTTGGCTTTCTCCTCCTTGGCCTTGGCTTCGGCTATGCGCCGGGCATTCTCGCGGGCAGCAGCCTCGGCGGCAGCTTTCTTGCGAGCCAGTTCGGCAGCACGCTTCTTGGCAGCTTCAGCCTCGGCTCGTTTTTTGGCTTCGGCAGCAGCACGTGCCTTCTGTCGTGCCACTTCCTCGGCTATCAACTTGTCGATTTGTGCATTCAGTGCTGCGTCTTTTTTCTTTTGCTGCGCTATTACCGTTTGTATGGTTTTTTGTTCTTTCTGGAGTGTGCTGACGATGTTCTGCTGTTCCACTTGTCTGCTTTCCAGCGAGCGTCGCTCCTGTTCACCCTTGTTGAGCAAGTTTCGCTTTCGCTCCTGAGCGTTATTCAGGCTCTGGAATTTCAGGTTGACTTCCTCCTCCTTGCTTTTGACTTTTTCTCCCTGCACCTTCTGATATGAGGCATACTCCCTCATAAATCTCAGTCGCCTGTACACCTGGGTCAGGTTGTCGGCACTGAAGATGAACATCAGCTGGCTGTGGGTAGAGCGGTTGCGGTGCATATATCGCATCGACTTCACGTAGTTCTTCTTGCGCTCCATGAGCTGGTCTTGCAGCATATCGAGCTGTATTCCAAGTTGTTCAATCTCTACATCGAGAGATGATATGTCGTGACGTATAGTGTCGATAGTGCGCCGTTTGCCCTCAATTTCGGTATTGAGTACCATCAGGTTCTGCAGTTTCTGCTTCACGTCGCGCTCGTTGGCTCGCAGTTTCTGTTCTTGTACTTTTATCTGCTGCTGAATCTGTTTGCGCTGATTCTGTAGCGACTGTACAGAAGGCTGGTTTGTCTTTGTGGCAGTCTTCTTTTTGCTCTTACCCTTCTGGCTTGTAGTGTTTTTAGCCTTCTTGCTGGCCGCGGCGGTCTTTGTCGCCACAGGCTTTGCCGCACGCTTTTTTTGCTGAGCGTAGGGCGCCAGGGTGAATATCATCATCAACAGCAGTATTCCTATTCGCTTCATCTGTTAGTCAGATTATAATGACATAAATCGCTGTAGAATTTCTTCCATGGTCACCTGACGGTATTTGCTGGATATCTCTGTGCGTGTTTCCCAATCTTCGTCGCTGCCCATATAGTTGAGTATCATGCCCAGTTTTATCTCCTTCTCAGGTGTAGTGAAGGTCATCTTGTGCTCCATGGGGAAGTGCTTGCGGTTAGCCATCTGGAAGTCTTCATAGTCCCAGTTCAGTTGGTAGTTGCCTCTGAACCGGTCTTGGTATTTCACGTTTGCCATCTTGATGAGAGCCGATTTGTTGTTGGCCAGCCATCGGTACGACAGCTTGTCGTCGTCAATCATCACGATAGTGTTTTCTTCTTCCTCTTCGGTGCGATAATTTTTCAGCAGCTGGTCGGTAACGCGTACCTCTCTGGGCTGGAACAGCTCATTCCAGAAGAGTCCCTGCAGCACGCTAAAGTCGATATGGCTGTTGCGCAGGAAGTCAACCTGTGCGTATGGTACCTTCAGGTAGAGCTTGTTGATGCGGTCCATCACGAGCACGTACTCTTTTGTAAACTCCAGCCGGCCTGCCTCAACAAAGCCAAAGGCCATCAGCTGAAGTCTGATGACGTCATCGCGCTTCATTTTGAGGTTACCAGTCAGCGTCATCTGCCGGTTTCCCACCTCAACGGTGAATTTCACTTTCGACGTGATAAACTTCGTATATTGTGCGTTGTCGTTTACCTTCTGCAGAAAAGCTATTTTCTCTATGGTTTCGCCAGCACCTACCTCTGTTGTCTCTGTTACAGCCTTGCGGTGAGTGCTACAAGCGGTGGCAGCCATCAGCACCAGTGCCATAAGGGCCACGTTAACGATACTTTTTATTCTCATTCCTTCAGGTATTTTTTAAGTTTTATTTTTCTTATGAGCACCTGCTTGCGCTCATCCTTGATTTCAGAGTTTTCGGCCGACTTGTCCAGGGCTTGCTGCCACAAACTGACAGCTTTCTCCTTGTCGCCGATATGGTAATATATGTCGCCGGCATGCTCAAGCAGTACTGCCGACGAGTCGCTGTCGCATTGCAGGGTCTGGTCGATATATATCTTGGCCTCGCTGTATCTCTGCTGCATAAAGAGAATCCAAGCGTAGGTGTCAAGATATGTAGCGTTTTTGGGCTCGGCCTTAATAGTGCGATACGACATCTGCTCTGCCTTGTCCAGTTGTTCTCCCTGTTCGCTCAGGTAGTAGGCATAGTTGTTGAGGCATCCTATATTGTCTTCTTTCCACACCAGGCATGAGTCATAGGCAGCATAAGCCTCCTTCTCCATTCCCTTCTGGTGCAGTATGTCTCCCATAACAGCATAGAAGTCCGACACAATAGCTGGGTCGCTCTCGGCATTGATTACGCTGATACCGTTTTTAAAAGCATCCAAGGCATCATCGAGCAGTCCTTTCTGATAGCATGCTATGCCTTGGTAGTAGTAGAAAGCCATCTCCTCGGGATTATACTGTCGGGCTTCGCTGCACAGGGATATCACTCGCTCTTTGTCTTCCTTCTGCCATGCGTAGCTCACCAGTTGCAGTCTCACAGCAGCATTGTCGGGACTGATTTTCAGCACTCGTTCCAGCACAGGGCTGATGCTGTCCTGTGGCATTTTCTTCATATTCATGTATGAGGCATAGTATAGTGCTGTCTGAGCATCGAGGTTAGGTCGTTGCAGAGCCTGGCGGAACAGTTGCATTACGCGCACCGAGTCGTTGGCCTGATGATAATGTGAGAGCAGTCCCATCAGGGCATTACGGTTGTCGGGATACTCATTCATGATTTCTGAGTACATGGCCAGAGCCTGTTTCTCTTGTCCGTTGTTATACAGTGTGTTGGCATAAAGACATCTGTAGTTGGGGTCGCCGGGATACTGGTCGGCCAGAAGCTTCATCTCGCGTATTGCTGCCTTTCTGTCGTTCATCTGTGTGTACAGTTCACTCTTTGCCACCGAGAGTCGTTCCGACTTTCCCTCGGCAGTTTCAATTTTAGTCAGAGTGGTGATAGCCTTGTCGTAATTACCTGTTTGCTCATACAATTGTACGAGCACGGCCAATATATCATCGCGCTCTGAGTTCTTCTCGTAGAGCCTCTCCAGGGTTGCTGCAGCCTCGTCGTATTCCCGCTGGGTGATATAGGCATTTGCCATAGTCTCCAGATAAGTGGCATTGTCGGGTTCAAGTGCTACCGCTTTTTTTATGCAGTAGATGGCTTTCTCCTTGTCCTTTATCATGCTGTAGTAGGGCGTAAGATAGAAATAAGCCTCAGAACGGGTAGAGTCTATTTCTACACAATGGCGCAACAAGTCGAATGCCGCATCATTGTTGCCTAGATTACGCTGGCATACAGCATCTAAGAAGAACGCGTCGTAATTGCGGTTGGTGTCTTGAGCAAAGCAAATGAGGAATGAGAAATGAGGAATGAGAAATACGAATGTAGAAATGAGAAATGATCTCATCCCCAATATTCTCCATAGTCGATAGCCGGCGTATGTCATCCCTTCATTTTTCATTTTCATTTCTTATCCCTTATTTATCATTTAACACCTGTGTGTCCGTATCCGCCTTCACCCCTTTCGGTCTCGTCAAGCGTTTCAACAGTCACTAATTCTCCCTGCTCGCATCTGGCAATTACCATTTGGGCTATGCGTTCACCGTCGTTAACTACGAAAACCTCTTGCGACAGGTTAATGAGTACCACGCCTATTTCGCCGCGATAGTCGGCATCGATGGTGCCTGGCGTGTTGAGCACAGTCACTCCATGTTTCAAAGCCAGTCCGCTGCGCGGTCTTACCTGGGCCTCGAAACCCTCTGGCAGAGCTATGTATAAACCAGTGGGAATGAGCCGGCGCTCCATCGGTTGCAGAGTCACTGGCTCATCCAAGTTTGCTCTCAAATCCATGCCAGCACTCTGTGGTGTGGCGTATGCAGGCAGTTGCTGATGCCCGCGGTTGATTACAGAGATTTTTATCATCTTGCTGAAACGTTTCTTTCTTACCGATTTGCAAAGGTAAGCAATTTAAACGAATCATCATGCCTTTTTTATATATTTTAGCAAAAAACCATTATAGATTTCATTTACCTACTACATTCATTGGATTTCCTTCGATGAAGGCTATTACATTGCTGATAGCCACGTCTATCAATCGTGTTCTTGCTTCCTTGGTAGCCCAGGCGATATGCGGGGTGATAAAGGCATTCTCGCACTTTAGCAGCGGATTGTCGGTCCGTGGGGGCTCTTCGCTCAATACATCGGCGCAGTAGGCTCTTAGCCGATGTTCGCTGAGAGCTGCTGCCACATCCTGGTCGTTCACCAGCGGTCCACGCCCAGTATTGATTAGTATGGCTGTAGGCTTCATCTTCTGGAGTGTCTGTCGGTTAATCAGCTGGTGGGTTTCGGGTGTCAACGGACAGTGTAGGCTCAGCACGTCGCTCTGCGTCAGCAGTTCTTCCATCGTCAACTTGGTGATACCTAAGGGAAGGCTGTCGGCACTCTTACTGGTATAGGCCACAACCTTCATTCCCAAAGCCAGAGCTATTGTGGCTACACGGTTTCCGATGTTTCCAAGACCTACAATGCCGAAGGTCTTGCCTGCCAGTTCTGTGAGCTCAGTGTCCCAATAGCAGAATTCGGGACAGGCAGTCCATTTACCCTCGCGATTGAGGCGGGCATAGTGCTCCGTGCGATTGGTAACGGTAAGCAAATGGGCAAACACCATCTGTGCTACACTTTCTGTGCTATAAGCAGGCACATTGGTCACTACTATGCCATGCTGTCTGGCGGCGTCAATATCCACGACATTGTAACCGGTAGCCAGCACACCGATGTACTTCAAATTAGGCAGTTGCTCTATCTCCTGCTCTCGCAGGCATACCTTGTTGGTGAGCACTATTTCTGCATGCTTGGCACGCTCGATGATCTCTTCGGGCTGTGTACTGTCATACACTGTCAGTTCGCCAATATCATTAAATGCTTGCCACGAGAGGTCGCCCGGATTTGCTGTGTAGCTGTCGAGTATTACTATCTGCATATTCTGTTAATCTAAATAATCAAAGCATATATTTCCACATTTGCCGCTTTGGGGTAATGCAAAGATACATAATTACTCTGAAAAAACAAATAATTCCCTCATTTTTTACTTTTCAAAGTTAAAAACAAAGCAAGAACAGATGATATTATAGTGATAAAACACCAGCGAGACAAACAAACGTATATTGTTTATCTCGCTGATTTTTAACTTGTTAACTCTAAATCAGAGCCTTAATACTCATCCTCGTTGAAAACTTGGTTTTCGTGCTCACTCTTGGCCTCCGACATCTTGCGCACCCATATCCTTGCACAACGTCTACAGTACATCTGCGACTACTATATGCGTGCCGACGACAAAATGCGTCAGGATAGCACATTCAATCGCGAAGCCTATTGGCAGCAGTTCTTCGACTTTGTGGCACCACGTGCCAAATACCTCACGGACAATCCCCTGCTGATGATCAGTGCCGACGAGTTCTTCTTCAACAGAATAGAGTTCTATCTCTTCCGTCCCATCACTGCTGGCGGATATCTATGGTACATACCTTTTGACTATGATGCCGAGAAGGCAGAAGACATCGCACGCAACAAGTGGATATCTCGTCGTGAGGCAAGAATGAATGACATGAAAGAAATACAAAAGAAGCTTCAACTCAATCCCACCGACTTCAGTGCTCAGGTGTGCCAGTTGCGCAACTTCTTCAGCACATTGGAGTGGCATAAAGACCAGTATGACACTGCTACTGACGATTTTGCTGCCACAATGGCCGTTGTTTCACATCCCGATTTGGTGCGACAAGGAATATTGGCCTTCCGTGACTACGTAAAGGAGAACGAGATCAAGGTGGTGGAGCAGAAACCGATGACCAAGGGTGACAGCATCTTCCAGCGCATCATCGAGCCCTACAAGGGTAACGTGCTCTTTGTTGACTTCTGGGAAATGTCATGCGGCCCCTGCCGCGCAAAGATGCTCCACATGCGCGACGAGGTGGAGGCCAACAAGGACAAGCCCGTCAAGTACCTTTATATTACCGACGACACACCAGAGAAGTGCAAGTCCTTCCTCGAACCCAACAATATCAAGTGCGAGCATATCTATATCACTCCCTCTGAATGGGGCTATCTGCAGCAGAAGTTTAATTTCACTGGTATCCCATTCGTCGTGCTCTTCGACAAGCAGGGCAAGCAACGTAAGGATGTGACCGTGGAGCAGTTGTTAGCAGAGTAACAGAACAACAGAGTAACAGAACAACAGGTATACGCCTTATACTCCCGTTTGTGCCAGTATTTAATCTCCCCACTTATGGCGTTTTTCCATATAAGTGGGGAGATTTACAATATACAGCTATATCCCAAGTCCCCGTTTCTTTGTTCCATCCCAATTTGTGAGTTCTTCGACAAGCAAAGCGGCAAAGCCGAGCGCATCAGCATTGCTATTGCTGCCACCGACTGACTGTCCTCTCATTGACCAACCACTCCTGTTCACTTATTACATGCAGTGCCCGTATCCATATCTTCTGTCATATAGTTCTTTTATGCGCAGTTCTTCAAATGCATCAAAAGTGAGAAATGCTTCAGCAACATCAGATAAAGAAACTGTTCGGAAATCCCGAACAGTTTACCTTTTATTGTTGAACTTGTGCATTTTTTGCACAGGTTGCTTCTTCCTATTCGTTTGCAATATTGCAATTACCAATGTGTCAGGCAGAGGTGGGCAGTAACAACTAAATTGAGACAATCATTCCTTATTCTTCAACGACTTCCCAATGCCCGCCTTTATCAGGCCCAATACGTTTTATTACGCCTCTTTCTTGTAGAGATTTAATATGTTTTGCAACAGTTCTGTGAATAATACCAATAGAATCTGCCATTTCCTGAGTCGTGACATATGGATCAACTCGAATTAAATCAAGTATTTTCTGTGTACTTTTCTGTGTACTTTTCTGTGTAGTATCACTGTTGCTACCCTGTAAAGTTGACATATAGGGTATCTCTATACGATAAACATCCTGTTCTTCTATAATGGGTTCCTTACCATTAGTATAGAGTGAGGATTTGAAAAAAATGTAGCATTTAGCCAAACAAATTGCATTTTATCCCCTTATATCCCCCATTTCTTCGTATATTCTACAAAAACAAATCAGCGAGACAAACAAACTACTGCTATTTATCTCGCTGATTATTAATACTATGACTCAATACCGAGCCTTAATACTCATCCTCGTTGAAGAGGAAATCTTCTTTAGTGGGATAGTCGGGCCAAATGTCCTCGATACTTTCGTAAACGTCGCCCTCGTCTTCTATTTCCTGCAGATTCTCAAGAACCTCCAGGGGAGCACCTGAGCGGATGGCATAATCTATCAGTTCGTCCTTGGTTGCGGGCCAGGGTGCGTCTTCGAGTTTTGAAGCTAATTCTAGTGTCCAATACATAGTTTTATTTACGATTTACAGTTTTACGATTTTCGATTTATTTGCTCTCGTTTTTGATTTTGCCCGCAAAAGTACTATATTTTTTCTTATTCGCAAGCATTCTGCCAAGTTTTTTCACTTTTGCCTGCAATAAAATTCAACTTTTTGGCCAAAACGAAGAGATAATCGCTAAGACGATTGATGTATTGAAGCACTTCGGGCGATACAATGGCCACTGCTGACAATGCTACAATGCAGCGCTCGGCACGACGGCATACCGTACGACATACATGAGCTTGGGCAGCAGCATGACATCCTCCGGGGAGAATGAAACCTTGCCGCTCGGGCAATTCATGCATGATGTTATCAACTTCGTTTTCAAGGAGTTCAATCTCACCTTCATGAAGGTGGGCAGAGGGATAGAGTGGTGTGGTTTCCTGGTCGGTGGCCAGATTAGTGCAAAGGTTGAACAGGTTGTTCTGGATGCGGTAAACCATGTCGAGTTCATGCCCTTCTGGCAGCAGTGCTGCAAGGAGGCCGAGATGTGAACTGAGTTCATCTACTGTGCCGTATGCTTCGAGGCGCTCACTGGCTTTTGAAACACGCTGTCCTCCCACAAGCGATGTCAGCCCTTGATCGCCTCCACGTGTGTAAACTTTTATAATCTTCATAGCTTCTATTTATAACGACGCTGCAAATATAGTAATTTTATTTGTATAACTGCATGGTTTGGATGAAAAAGTAAACGGACAGGCTCCCCAACCCGCGGGTTGGGGAGCCTGTCTGTTTTACTGATATAAAGTAGCTATTACTCTGGCAATGTGTCAGCCAGCGGGTCGAACAAACCGTCGGCATTGCGACCTAAGTCATGCCAACCCACGGTCTGGTGCAGCGTCACGTTATTGCTCATGGCGTTGCTCTTAAGACCCAGGAAGTAGTACTTGGGCAGATAGGTAATAGTCAGTGCATCGTCGTTACCGTCGGCATTGACATCCTTACGCTCCAGATAGGTGTCATAGAAGTTGGCCAAAGCCTCCACGTTGGCATCGGCATAGGCACCATTGGCATACGTCATGTCCTCATCCAGCGTCAAAGCCTTCGGGCGATTGCCCGTGGTCGGGTCAGTAGCTGAAGCCGTCTTGCAGTAGAGCACAATATTGTGGCGCTTGGTACCGTTAAGCGGGCTGACACCCAGATAGGTGCAGGTGTTGCCGCCAAAGCCCGTCAGTGCCCAGCTGCTCTTCAGTGCAGACTGCCCCTGACCACCGTCGAAGAGCATCCAACGACGCATGGTGTCGAAGCGCTTGCCTTCGAAAGCCAACTCAATCTGGCGCTCATAGAGCACGGCAGCAATAGCCTCCTGACGACTGCCCATTGAAGACAGGCCGTAGTTGTTTTCAGATGTATAGCCTACACGAGCACGAATCTGCTGCAGGGCAGCAACGGCCTCGCTGATGTGGTTGGCAGCAGCGGCAGCCTCGGCGAAGTTCAGCAGCACCTCGGCATAGCGTACAGTCAACAGCGGAGCAGCGCACTTCATGAAGCCCTTCGGGTTAGAGTTGCTGATGAGGAACTGGTAAAGCACATTGGTGGTCAGGTGGTAGTCCTGTGTACGCTTGCGCAGATAGATGGACTTGCCACCCGACTTGTCGGTACCACCGCTCAGCAGCTCGGGCCAGTAGCCACTGCTGGTGCCTGTACTGACGAGGTCGCTCTCCTTGTCGTTCCACTGATAGCTCCACAGCTGGTAGCTGGTTCCCGTAGGATAGACGTCAGCAGGAACAATAGCTTTCAATGCCTCGTCAGCAAGGTTGTTAGCACCCTCGCTGAACTGCCACTCTGTGCCGGGGAAGGCAAACGTGCGATAGAAGCGCGGGTCGCGGTTCAGCCAGAACTTCTTCTTGTCATAGGAAATGCTGCTCTCCGAAGGCTTCTTACCGTCGGCCATGGGGAAGAGGTCTACCATCTCGGCCGTAGGCTGGATGCCACCGCCACCATTGGTATTGCTGGGACGGATAGCGTTCTCCCAATTGTTCCACTTACCGTAGTCGGGCTGTCCGCTGACGTTGTCGTTAGTGTTGTGCAGTGTCACAAACACAGCTTCGCGGGTATTGCCGTCGCCACCGTCATAGCTGGTCCAGATGCGGTTCCAGTTGGCAGCGTTCTTCTCACCACCATTGCTGGCATAAGCCAGACCGAAGCCACCTTCCTGCAACAGCTCCAGTGCCTTCTTGTTAGCCTCGTAGGCTGCTTCCCAGCGGGCAGCATCGTCCGCACGGTTGAAGAGCGGGCTGGCATAGAACAGGAGCACATAGCCCTTCAGAGCCTGAGCCAGACCCGAGGTAATGCGACCATAGTCTGTTCCATCGTTGCTCCACTTGGCAGGCAGCATGGCTGCAGCCTTGTCAAGGTCGCTACAGATAAAGTCTATACAGTCCTTGGTAGTCTGGCGCTGCACGACGAGTCCGTCTGCATGGCTGCCAATAGGATCCTGCACATAATCGATAATAGGCACACCGCCATAGAGCTTCACCATGCTATAGTACATATAGGCACGGAAGAAGTAGGCCTGTCCTAACAGAGGCGCCTTGTCTTCCTCGGAAATCGAGGTAGAGTTAGTAACACCCTCAATGATGTCGTTACAGTTGCGGATATGTCCCCAAGGGCTATACGTATCGTTGGCCACGAAGAAGTGGTCATAGACATTGTCGTAGGTCAGCTCCTCCTGCGGGTTAATCCACAGCGTAAAGCCACCATACTCCTCGGTGCTCTTCGACCAGTCGTCCTGATTACCTATGCTGGTCCAATCGTTCTGGTAGTTAGCACCATTTCCGCTACCGGACCTACTGGTCGGCAACAGCCAGAAGTAGATGCTGTTCAGACGTTCCGTAGCAGCAGCCACAGAGCCGTATGTGTTCGAGGCGTCGAAGTTGCCGTAGTTCTTCTTCTCCTCCAGGAAGCTGTCGCTGCAAGCAGTAAGACCAGCTGTCATGGCCAGCGCAACAACGTAACCGAATTGAAATAGTTTTTTCATATTCATATCGTGCTTGAATAATTAGAATGAAACATTGACACCCAGTGTGAACTTACGCAAGTTCGGGTAGCGTGTATAAGTACCTCCCCATGAAGCCCAGCTCTTGTCGGGATAGGGATTATAGAGGTTGAGGGCATTCTGGACGGTGAGGTTCAGTCGTACGCTGCTCAGTCCTACATAGTTAATCCACTGCTTAGGCAGTGTCCATGCCACCGTGACATTGCGCAGAGCTACCGTAGCAGCATTGACCATCCAGAAAGTAGAAGCTACCTGGTTGACATTTGAATAGCGCATGTTAGGCATATAAGCGTCACGGTTGGCAGCAACCGTAATATTACCATCGACATCATAAATGTCCTTGTAGTTGAACATGTCAACAAAAGACGAAGGCATGTTAGCATACTCATAGTCGCTGGCAGCCTGACGATAGTTGGTCTGGATAACAGCCTTGGCACCCCATGCTGCAGCCAACTGTGCCGACAGGGAGAGGCTCTTCCAGCTACCGCCGAAGTTCAGCGTGAAACCGTAAGGATTGCTGCTGCGCTCGCTGATACGAATCATATCGTTTTTGTCAACCTTGCCGTCGGGCTCACCCCATGTGCCGTCACCATTGTTCTGACCGCGCACATCCTCATACATCAGCATACCGGGATAGACAGCATCCTTCTTCATGCCCATGTATTCCGTAATGTTATACTTGGCAAAGTATTCCTCAATGTCCTGCTGGCTACGGAACATGCCGATGCACTTGTAGCCCCAGACACCACGGTCGGCACGCTCACCGCGTACGATACCGTCCAAGTCGGGAATAGCCTGGAAGTTGCTCTCCAGAATCTTGTTGTCGCTATAGCCGGTGGTCACCTTGGCCCAGTACTGAACGTCCTTGCCTATCTTGTCGCGCCAGCCCAGCGTCAGCTCCCAACCCCAGGAATCAATCTCACCGTAGTTCTCAGGAGTAGCCTGTGTACCAACAGTAGCAGGGAAGTCAGCAGTACCTGTACGGACAGCAAAGAGCTCACGTCCGCGGTCCTTATAGTAGTTGAAGTTCACTGACAGACGGCTCTGCAGGAAGCGAGCGTCGATACCGATGTTCGTCTTATAGGTCTTGTCCCAGTGCACGTCACTGTTCACACCAGCCTTAGGCATAACCACACCAACATTCACAGGATTGTTGGTACCCTTGTTACCAAAGACTGCACCCTTGGCATCGTCACGGTTATAGAGCTGTGCCCAGAGCCATGCACGGATGTTGTCACGACCCATGAGACCCCAGCTGGCACGAATCTTCAAGAAGTCCATCCAGCTGACCTTCTCCTTGAACCACTTCTCTTCGCTGACTACCCAACCAATACTGAAGGAGGGGAAGAATCCCCAATAGTTCTTCGGTGCAAACTTGGTCGAGGCATCCGAACGCATCAGGAACTCAAAGAGATACTTGCTGGCGTAGGCGTAGTTCAGACGACCTACATACGACAACATACCGCTCTCAGAACGGTTGAAGTCGGTGTTCTTCTCACCGTCGCTACCAATAGAACGGCTCTGGCCGTCGTGATAGGAGATGGGGTTGGTCACCGTACCAATGACGTATTCCGTCTCGGCTTCGCTCTTCTCAATAGAGAACAGGGCACTCAGGTCGTGGTCGCCGAACTTGCGGGCATACTGCAAAGTGAAGTTGAACTGATAGCTCTGGGTTTCCGACATGTTACGGCGCAGGTAGCCGCCGTTATCCATCTGAAGCAGGCCGAAGTTGGTGGGAGCAAGATACTGATCCTCGAACAGATACAGGTGGCTACCGCTTCCACCACGCTCCAACAGGCGATATACATCAAGTGCCGTGCTGGCCGTATTAGACTTGCTTGAGCTGATATTCTTCGAGTAAGACACCTTGGCGGTCAGTCCCTTCAAGGCCTTAATCCAACCGAAGTCAAATTCCAAACTACCATTGACGCTCAGGTTGTGTGACTTCGTCTCTGTGTTGTCAGAACTGTTCTGCACAGCACCGAAGTTATAGAGGCGTGTGGCAGAGGTGGGGTTGGTATTCTCCATACCAGAGTAGACTATGGGATAGCCACCCATATAGTCGGGCACAAAAGGCAGATGGGTCATCAGCCACTTATAGTCATAGTCCGTACCACCACCTTCAGGAGCTACGGCATTGTTGCGTTCACCCCAGTCACCACTCACTTGCAGTGAACTCTTGACATACTTGCCGATGTTGCCGTTTACACCGGCACGGAAGTTGTAGCGGTCGTATGACAGGCGTCCGATGTTACCGTCCTGATCGAAGTAGCTGACGCTGGCAAAATAAGTAGCCTTGTCGTTACCACCATTGATATTGACATTATGGCGCTGAGTGAAAGCAGCCTTCCACTCCTGATCCAGCAGATTATAGTTGACACCGCGTACGGCATTCATCTCGTCTAACTGGAAGAGCTGAGTACGCAGTTCCAGATTATCCTGAGTAGAGGTATTGGCTGCACGCATCGTGTTGTACACCTTCATATAGTCATAAGAGCTCAGCATCTTCGGGGTGTAGAGGGCATCGGTCCAACCGAACTGTCCAGAGTAGGAAATCTTCGGAGCACCCTTGTCACCCTGCTTGGTCTTGACCAGTACGACACCATAGGCAGCACGCGCACCGTAAACAGCTGCAGAAGCATCCTTCAGTACTGTGATGCTTTCTACTTCGCTGACGTCCAGATTGTTGAAAGCCTCTTCAGTAGAAATGAAGCCATCGATGACGTACAGAGGAGCAGGGTTGGCATCACCACCACGGGTAGCGTCAGGTGTAACACTTGTTGCCACCGAACTCTGACGAATGTTCAGCGACGGTGTTTCACCAGGACGACTGCCCTGAGACACCACGCTCACACCGTTGAACTGACCCACCAAGGCATCACCAAGACTACCAACAGACAGGTCTTGAATCTCCTTGGGCGAAATCGTTTCGATGGCACCCGTCACGTTCTTCATCTTCTGCGTACCGTAACCAACGACCACCACTTCTTCCAGACTCTGGCGGTCTTCAACCAGTTTGACGCTCTCGCCTGCCTTCACGGTCTGAGGCAGATAGCCAATATAACTGATGGTGATTTTCGTTCCGGCAGGAACATTCAGTGTATAGTTACCGTCGAGGTCAGTCACAGCACCGGCACCTTTCTTGCCTGCTACAACCACGGAAGCACCAATGACCGGTTCACCATTCTCGTCGACCACATTACCCGTCACCTTGTTCTGGGCCAGTGCCGGCGTAGAGAACAATGCCATCATTGCGCTCATGCATAAACTGATAATGAGTTTTCTTTTCATATCGTATTGTTTTTTAGTTTCATATTACTTATTATTCGGAGACAGCATACCACCGTGGGTCACCGGTTTTATTCTCTACCTGCTCTGCACCTGTCGGAGTGAGAATGCCGTTAGCGGCATCCACAAAGGCGGGATCGGTAGTCAGTGCCGTGCCTGAGGCATCATAAGTACCCTGGTCTACCTGACCTGTCGTCGAGTTCCAGTAAGTGTTACTTACCCAGTTAGCAGAAGCATTATTACCGAGACGTCCATTACCCATCATACGGCGGGCAATATTGCCGTCGGCGCAGTCATACCAGATGTTATACCGGGCATCGTAGGTCGAATAGTTGGAAATACCGCTGTAGTTACCCCACTGGCTCGAAGCCACCTTGTAGAACGTATTGTTCGTATAGGTCATCGTTGTGTGGTCAGCTGTAGTCCAGCCGAAGCGGTCTACTCGAGCTGAGTTGTTGTAGCGGATAAAGTAGTTGGAATTGCCTTCACCTCCCTGATATACCGTCGAGTTGGAAATAGAGAAGTCCTTGGCACCGCCACCCTGGAACGATATGAGTGCCTGGTTCTTGATGGCATCGGTCTTTGTATTCAGCAGAATAACGCAGTTCTTGATCAGGAAGTTGACCACACACCATGACTTGTTGTTGTCATAGAAGAGGCTGCCTACCAGTCCTGTGACATTGCTGTTCATGATGCGGACAAAGTTGATGAGGTAATAGTTGCCCGGCTTTTCAAGAATACCGTCGGGATTCTCGCTATAGTTATAAGCCTCAACAAGTGGCTTTTCTGTAGCACTGGCATCAATGTCAACATAGTTCAGCGTCAAGTCGTTAGAGGCAATAAAGTTAGCACCTGCATCCAACGTAATGGCGGCATGATTGGTCTTGTCTGCCGTACGGAGAATTACTTTCTTATAGTCGAAATTCACAGGCTGAGACACTGTATAGTTACCACCAGGCACCAAATCGAAGATGAACTCGCTGACAGTCTCTTCGCCTTCCTCTTCAGTATCACCATCGTTACCGGCATCAGGCAGTGGATTCTCCTGGAAGTACTGATAGAGGTCAGAGCCGTCAGGAATAGTTGCAAACGATGCTGCAAACGTAGAATAAAGCTTTTCCGTTGCCGTCGGAGCATCCGAATTGTTTAGCTTTGTGTTTCCAATCGTACGGAGCACTATCTTATAGTTCATATCCTCTTCACGGGAAACGGTCAACTTACAGCCGTCAATAATGGTGTCATTCACCAGAGGCTTGGTCTCATCACTTGCGTTGAGGAGCTTAAACTGATAGCCACCTGCACCGAATACGACAGGCCACTCAATGTCCATGTGACTGCCGTCCGTACTGGGCGTAATCGTAATGTCAGCCTCGCTGGGCGACGCCAGAACGGTATTCCTTACATCATATTGGAAGGAGTCCTTACCGTCGTAGGTGTCTGCACATGAAGCCATCAACATACCTGCTACTGCCAGCAGGCATGTCTTTGTCATAGCTAATAATTGATGTCTCTTCATAAGCGTTTTGTTTTAATTTTGTTATTATTAATTATTTATCTCTCGTTTTGAAATATCTCTTTCAGCCAGGCTACGTTGGTACCGAAGTTGCCTTTGACGTTGCGCACATCCTGGGCGTTACGGCTACGCTCCACGACCAGCCAGCCCGTCCACTTCATCTTGTCGAGCACCTTCTTCACTTTGCGCAGGTCAATACGCGGGTCTTTGTCCAGCGTTACGCTGTCGGTCAGCGAGGCATGAATCTGGGCGATGTTCTTTGCTCCCAGCTTCTTCAGGTCCTTGTAAGGGTTGCGTTTTTGGTCGACGGCATCCTGCAGATTATAGTAAATCTTGATGCCTTCGCTGTCGACCTCCTTTAATAAAGAAAGGTTCGCACACGCACACAGCTGCGTACGAAGGGCTATAACCTTGCCAGCCTGTCTGGCCATCTCGCCTACCTCATGCAGTCGTCGGACCAGCTCCTGACGTGCCTCACCGGGCTTCACCCATTCCTTGCCACTGCCACCCAACGGCAGAAAAGCTACCTTGGCACCCATCACGTCCATTGACTGCAGGCAGTCTTGCACTAAGTCTTTGTAGTTTTCGCGTTTCAAGAAGCTCTGCGCAAAGAATCCCGACATCGCCATCGAGGGCACCGCTATGCCCAACGAGTCCGCCGTATGGCGGAACAGCTGCTGAAAATGCGGGTCGCGCAGCTTGTTGTCGAACTGGATGCGCTGTCCCAGCGGCCCCATGTCCATCTCAATGCCATCGGCCTGAATGTCCTTGGCAAGCTGGAACTCGCCCAGTTTCTGACGCTTCAGCATCATCCAGTCACAGGCGGCCACACGATACTGCTGCGCAAACGCACCAATCGGCCACGCTGCCAACAACATCAAAGCCCCTGCTACGAGGCAGTTTCTGGTCTTAGAATTACTCATTCAGTAGTTGAAACTATATAGTTTTACGTTATTTAAGACGTTTTAGCACATTGCTTGTCATCAGTTTTTTTGGCAGTTTGGAATTTCTTGTGTATTTTTGCAGTCGCTATGATGAAGATTGGTACGATAGAGTGGGGAGACCGTCCACTGTTTCTTGCTCCTATGGAGGATGTTACCGACATAGGGTTCAGGTTGCTGTGCAAGCGATTTGGTGCCGCTATGGTATATACCGAGTTTGTCAGTGCTGAGGCTTTGGTGCGCGATGTTAAGTCAACCGTTAAGAAGCTGGTTATCAGCGACGAGGAGAGACCCGTGGGTATCCAGATTTACGGGCGCGACGTAGATGCAATGGTTGAGGCCGCTAAGATTGTTGAGCAGGCAGGACCTGATCTGATTGACCTTAATTTCGGTTGCCCTGTAAAGAAAGTCGCCGGTAAGGGTGCAGGAGCCGGTATGCTGCAGAATATCCCAAAGATGCTTGAGATAACGCGCAAGGTGGTTGATGCCGTCCGTCTGCCTGTGACTGCCAAAACTCGTCTGGGGTGGAATCACGAGCAGCTTATCATTACTGAACTGGCAGAGCAGTTGCAGGACTGCGGTATTCAGGCACTCACCATCCATGGCCGCACCCGCTCACAGATGTACACCGGCGAAGCCGACTGGACACTAATCGGCGAGGTGAAGCGTAATCCGCGTATTCATATTCCTATTATAGGTAATGGTGACATCAAGTCGCAGGCCGATGCCGACCGTGCTTTCCAGCAGTATGGTGTCGATGCCGTAATGATAGGTCGTGCCACGTTTGGATGTCCGTGGATATTCAGTCGGCAGGAACTGACGCTGGATGAGAAGATTGATGTGCTGGAGGAACAGTTGCGCATCAATGTGGAGCGCATAGATGAGTATCGGGGAATACTGCACACGCGCCGCCATCTGGCAGCCACACCAGTATTCAAGGGCATTCCCAATTTCCGTGAGACGCGAATAGCAATGCTTCGGGCCGAAAAGCAAGACGAACTGCTGAACATCCTTGAGCGCTGTCGCGAACAATTGCGGTGATATTGAAAACAAAAAGTATAGGGGTTGCCATCACGGCAACCCCTGTACTACAAAAAAGTTATTTACTATACTATAAACCAAAACTATTTTTAATACCAAAATTATTTCTGTATTATCTTTACAACGCGACCGTCGCTCATGCGGACGATGTTGATGCCGCGCTGCATGGAAAACAGTTTCCTTCCGTTCATGTCGTAGATACCACCGTTATCATTAATGTCAACGTTTCCGTTAAGATTAACGTTTTCTATTCCGGTAGCGGTGTTGGCAGTGGCTTTCTGGCTCAATCCGCCAAATTCATTCACGGCCTGTACCTGCCATACATCGTTGCCAGCGGCACGCTGCGAATCGGCGGCAGCATTACCATCGAAAGAGGTCTCGGTGGTAAATCCGGCCACTTCACCATTCTTGGTGACTACATAGCAGATGGCATAAGGTACTGCATCCCATGTGACGTTGCCGTCGGCCTCTTTGACTACAGGAGCATCGCAGGCCTCGCAAAGCAGGTCGGGCTGCCAGTTGTCGTCGCCACCGCAGACATTCTTGATGGTGTACTGCGCTGCCTCCTCGTCGGTGAGGTAATTCTTCACGTTGTATTTCTCCACCTTCTGGCCGGTGTTGCTGTCGGTATAATAGTAGTAGCTTTCGCGCTGACTCAGGTCAACGGGGTTGCCATTGGCATCGACGGTATTGTAGTCTGCCCAAAGCTCGGGCAGTCCGCCCATGGTGTTGTACCAGCCCTTGGCGGGAATGGGCACGAAGGTCTGAGTGTTGATGAACACGGTCTTGGGTTCACCGTGCCAGGGGCGTCCCAGCCATACGTCGGTGACGTTGACACCAGGATGCTGACGGATGATGTTGTTCTGGAACACATAGCCCCACTTGGTGTCGGCCGTATGCCACGGTGCCACGATGTAGCCGCCTGAGGGACGGTTGATTTCCAGCGTGTCGCCGTCGAGATAGACATCACCACCGTTGTAGATGAAGTCGACGGCACCCTCGATGAGCGAGTTCTTGATGTAGTGGCGGTTCTTCTGCGTAGAGGTAGTAATCCATGTGTCCTGATAACTGAGCAGGGCGACATTGTTCATGGCGATGCGGTCGCCGCCGGTGTTCAGAGCCAGAGCCTGCGGACCGGCCTGCTGCTCGTGACCGTAGATATTCTCCATGGTGAGGTTCTCGAAGAACACGTTGTCGGAGTTGACTACCACGGTAGCACCCACGCTGACGTGTACAGCATTCTCACCACCGCTGAGGCGGTCGTCCTTGATGACGGTCTTGTCGCGGTCCTGACCGATGAAGTACAGGTAAGGCTTGTTCTTAGGCACATCGACATGTTCCTTGTAGTCACCGTTCTTGATGAAAATGAGCCATGGTGTGCCGCGCTGGGCGGGAGCAGCATCAATGGCAGCCTGTACGGTGGTATATACACCACCGGCAAAACCGGCGGGCACACTACCTGTGGCATCGACGATGGCATCGTAGAGGCGAGCCTCCGGCTGCTGGCGCTCCATGGTGGTGAAGGTGATTTCGGTGGCAGCCACAGCTTTGCCGCTGCGCGAGATCAGCACGCCCTCAGGCATCTGGAAGGTGTACTGGGTGTTGTATTTCAGACCGCCATACTTGAAGATGGCGCTCTTGCCGCTGACGATGGGAGCAATCTCCTCGACGGCAGAACCGTCGAGCACGAGGGTGGCCTTGCCCTCGCCAGCCTTGATCTTCTTGTCGAAGTTGAGGATGATTGAGCCGTTGCGCGATACGCCCTTGGCTCCGTTCTCGGGATTCGAGGCTACCAGCGTAGCCTGCTCGTCGGCAGCCCCTGAGGCATCGGCCAGCACGAAGATCTCAGCTATCGACGTGCCATCGTAGTCGCTTGACACACCAATCAGTTCACTGGTGCGGTCGGGCATCCAGCGAATCCACACACGCTGCTGGTCGTTGGCCTCGGCAGGCAGTGCAAACTCCTTCGGACCGTCCCAGCCTCGTGCGGGAGGATTGAAGGTGCCTATCTTGGTGAAGTTGGTGCCGTCGATGGAGTATTCCACGTTGTTAATGCTATAGGTGTTGTAGTCGTCGCCCAGGCAGCTGGAGATGGTGAGGTTCTGGTAACCCTTCGACGAGAAGGAAATCTCGAAGTACCACTCCTCGGAGAGGTATTTCCAGATGCGGGCAGCATACTTGCCGTTCTCCTGACCGTTGCTGCTGCCACGCGTCAGCCAGCCGTTGGTCGTGCCGTCGGCCTTGCGCAGCGACAGCATGCCGGCATTCTCGGAGTCGGCCTTGTAGTCGGCTACACGGTCCTTGGCAGGCTGGTCGTAGTAGAGGTCCCAGCCCACGATGAAGTCGGCACAGGCGAAGTTGGCCATGAGGTTCATGTCCTCGTTCACCTTTACGATGCGCTCAGCATCGGTAGTGTTGTCCTCCCAGCCAGTGAAGGTCAGGATGCGGTTGTTCAGAGCAGTCAGCTTGACGTCGGTACCCTCCTCATAGTAGTGTACACCGTCAACATAGTTGCCTACCGGCGAGAACTGCACCAGATTGTCGTTGGCGCCGCCTTCCAGTGTCAGGTTCAAGGCATAGACATTCGACTTCGTATAGGTAGCAGTCAGCGAGGTGTTGGCCTTGATATCAAACGAATAGGGATTCTCGGTAGATACGGTGTTGCCCTCGTCGTCAACCCATGCGGCAAAGTGATAGCCGAAATTCTCGGTGGCCTTGACAGTCAGGACAGTTCCCTCGTCAAACTCAGCACCGGCAGGGGTGCACGACACGCTGCCAGCACCCTCTGTGCCCAGCTTCACACTGAATGAATAGCTTGGAACAGGTTCGAGCGTTCCAGCCACATCACCAGTGATGACGACGTCGCTGAAGGCATACTGCTTGTTAGTGGCAACCCCCATGATGTAGATTTTGACATAGAAGAAATCGTCGGTGGCGGGAATGTTGCTCAGGTCGAACTCATGATACGACACGTAGGGGCTTTCTTTGGCCAGCTGCGGGGTAATAGCCTCTCCAACGGTAGTGCTCTGATTGCCACTGACAACGACCACGTCGAACTTACCGCCGTTTGTACCCACGCGGCTGGCGTTGAACGACAGTTTCTTCGGAGTGAATGTCAGTGACTTCTTAGGCTTTAGAGTGAAGATGATAGCGCCACCCTCGTCTTGACTGCCCACTTGCTCTTTAGGTTGGAACTGCTGACGTATTACATCGGCATCGGTGCGCAGTCCCCAAGGTTCAATCTTGTCGCCCCATGACAGAGCAGCCACAGAGAACAAACCAGGTGCAGAGGCCGTAGCAGCGGTGACGATGTCAGACTCTTTCAGCGACCATGAGGCAGTAAAACCGCTCTCGTTGACGGCCACGGGGCCTTCGGCAACCTCGCCACTGATGCTGATTTCGTTCATGCGCCACTGAGCGGTAGCCTCGTTTTCGGCTATCAGTCGCACCAGCACCTGCTCCTTGTTGTTGGCTGAGAGCTTGACGGTATTGGTATTGTATACCCACCAGTTGGCTGCACCATCGTAGCCTCCGGCATCGCTCCACGTCTGACCGCCGTCGGTGCTGACCACCATCTCCAGTTTGCGGACAGTATTGTCACCACAAGTGAAGGCAAAGGTAAACTCAATGTTCTTATAGCCCTTGGTGGGGAAACCGATCTCGAAGTACTGGTTGTGCTTCGAACCGTCGGTATAGTCAGTGATGCTGTTGGGGTCCTGGTCCTGATAGAGCGACATGATTTTGGCGTCATGATTAGCCATGATGCCCCAAAAGCGCGTACCCTTGGCCGATACGTAGTAGTTGCCTTGAGTGCCTGTAAACTGGTTGGGCAGGATTCTGGGAAGTGTCCCGAATCCGTTCCACCCTACCTGCGCCCATTCGTCGGTATTAGGTGTGTAAACATTTCCATCTACGGTGTAGCCCGTATCGAACGTCCATTTAGCCAGTTGCGTAGCGTCCTGCGCTGCTGCCGTCATTGGCAGCAGTGCGAGGATCGCCACAAGTAGTTTTAGTAGGTTGTTTTTTGTTTGCATAAAATGTGATTGATTTTAGTTATTTGATTTAATTCATGATTTTGCGAATACTTCCGTCGCTCATGCGGACAATGTTCAGACCATGCTGCAGCTGACTGTGCTGACGGCCGTCAAGGGTAAAAAAAGTGTGTGAGTTCCCGTTGACGTTATCGTTATCGTTAACGTTCTTTATCCCCGTTGTACTGGCATCGACAGCCATGCCGTGAATAGTCAGGTCGCTCAGACAGATGGTCTTGCCGTTGGCTGCACCGTTATACCAGGGATAGACGCGAACGAGCAGTTGTTGACCCTCTTTGAGTGTGATGACGGGCTTCGACTCCACGTACTGCGGATTGTTGGCTGGCATCTTTTTCATCTCAAAGATGGTGGTGCGCGTCTCGAAGTTGTCCGTCGAGTAGTATATATGACAGCACATGCCGTTGCCGCCACAGCCTGCAACAAAGAGACTGATGGCATCCACCTTCAGCTCCATGCTGCTGGCGGGCTTGATGCCCCACTGGATATAGCGCTCGGGATTATCGTCGATTTCATCGGCAGGCCAGGCATCACCCGTCAACAGGTCGCGCTGCATTTTTCGCGAGGCCTCATAGCCCGTCCACTCAGGCCATACGGAGTTGGCATTGGGGTTTGAGTAGCGTTGCACGTACATGCCCTGGAAAGTCTCTGCGATGGCCGTTGCAGGTCCAGAGAGTTCGTAGCTGTCGTCCTTCTCCAGACGCCAGTATGCATTGACCTCCACACCGCCTTCCAATACGATGGCTGAAGCAGTGATGGGAATATCGATTGTCTTGTCGCCCTGACGGACAGTAATGGTTCCGCTGAATGTGCCGTTCTCCGTCAGAGTCACCTGAGCGTAGAATGTCTGCACCAGTGTAGAAGCTGTATAGTTGGCGGTGAGGTTGCTGCTCCAGTTGGTCTTGTCGGTAGAGAGCATGACGCCCTCTGTAGCGGCAATGGTGACTGTGCCCTCCTCGGGAGTGAGTCCGAAGCCGTTCAGTGTAAACTCCTTGGTGAGCGTCTGACCTTTGTAGGCCTCGCCCATGTCTCCGGTAGCGGGAGCCACGCTGATATCGGTGGGCAGTGTGATGTCGTCGGCCATAATACCCTGTGCCTTCATCAGGCGGGCACACTCGCGGGCTACCAGCAGGGCACCGGTGGTGTTGAAGTGGGTAGAACCCTCTCCATCGAATAGGTATTCATGGCACTTGGCATCGCCATAGCTTTCGTAGAGGTCGGCTGTGGCATTGGTCAAATCGATGAATGCCACGCCCTTCTCCTTGGCCAGCTGCTCGGAGTGGTAGGCATAGTCCATGGTATGGTCGTCGGCAGCCAGTTTAGGTCCGTCAACAGGACCTTTCTCTGTCAGTATCTTATAGCCGTCGCCCAGGTCGTGACGACCGTTACGGCGAATTTTACCGCCGCTGAAATAGCTGCGACATACGGGCGAACATATAATAGGTGTTGCACCCATGGCCTTGGCCTCGTCAACAATCTTACCCAGATTTGCCTTGTAGGTTGTAGAGGGAATGGAGCCGCGCAGATCGACGGCAGCGGCTGCCGTGGCGTCGCCGATGCTTTCGTAGTAGGCCTTCAACTGGTAGCCATCCATGCCACTGTTCTTCTCATCATTATGTGCGAAGGTGATGATTACGTAGTCGCCGGCCTCGACATTCTTCTTGGCCGTCTGCCACAATTCGTTGTAGCCACCATAGCTGTCGCGTCCGCCCTTGGCATAGTTGATGCTGGTCCAGCCGTTGGTGAGGAAGTTGCCGAAGTACATACCCCAACCGCGTGTCACGGTGGCAGATTCATCGTAAGGAGCCATCGTAGAGTCTCCTAAAGTGTGTACTTTCTTGGCACCGGTAGTAATAGAGCCGGCCATCAATGCCAGTGAGATTAGTCCTAATAGTTTTGTTTTCATTGTCATTATTGTTTTTGTTTTCGTTATTCGTTTTCGTAAATTTCCGGCTGCAAAGGTAAGGTGTTTTTCCGTTGGAATGGGGTTAATTTTGCATCAAATGGGGGTGAAAATCGCGTCAAATCATTAAAAATCGCATTACTTGGCAGTTTTCTCGCATAAAAATAGTATCTTTGCAGGCGAAATATTAGGAACGAATTCAAAAACAGAAATATTATCAAGACAATGATTAAGAAATATGTTGTGGCTGCCGTGGCTGTGTTGTCATTGGTTGCATGTAGTGAAGGCAAGTTCCATGTAGAGGGCACCATCGAAAATGCCCAGGACTCAGTACTCTATCTTGAGAATATCTCGCTGACAGGCCCTGAGACTGTTGACTCGGTAAAGTTGGGCAGCAGTGGCTCATTCAGTTTTGCCGGACAGAAGGGTGAAGGTCCTGAGTTTTATCGTCTTCGCATTGGCGACCAGATAATCTCACTCAGTATCGACTCTACTGAGACGGTAACCGTAAAGGCTAAGTATCCACAGATGGCAAGCCTGTATGAGGTTGAGGGTTCTGACAACTGCCAGAAGATAAAAGAACTCTCGCTTCTTCAGATGGACCTCCAGAAGCGTGTTATTGATATTACCCGCAATGAGTCATTATCAAATGAAGAGGTAGATGACAGCATCCTGTCAATGGTGAATTCATACAAGAACGATGTAAAGACTCGTTATATCTTCCCGAATCCCGCAAAGCCGTATGCATATTTCGCCCTGTTCCAGACTTTAGGCAATATGCTGATATTCAATCCGCGCACCAACCGCGATGATATCAAGGTGTTTGCCGCAGTCGCTACCAGTTGGGACACATATTGGCCAACTGCTGAGCGTGGTGCCAATCTCCATAATATCGCTATCGAAGGCATGAAGAACGTACGTGTTGCTGATGCCCAGAATAATAACACGATAGATGCCAGCAAGGTACATGAGGCTGGTTTGATTGATATTGCATTGCAGGATAACAAGGGCCGCACGAGGCATCTTACCGACTTGAAGGGTAATGTAGTGCTGCTTGATTTCCATGTTTTTGCCATGGACGAGTCTCCTGCACGTATCCTGATGCTGAGAGAGCTTTATAACAAGTATCACGGTCAGGGACTGGAAATCTATCAGGTTAGTCTTGACGGCGATGAGCATTTCTGGAAGCAGCAGACGTCGGCATTGCCTTGGATTAGCGTTCGTGAAGAGCGTGGCGTATCGTCGCCCATATTAAATATTTATAATGTACAGGCTGTTCCCGAGTTTTTCCTCATCGACAGAGGAAACAATATCGTAGGTCGCTCTCAGACCATCAAAGACGTAGAGCAGTCGATTAAGAGTCTGCTGTAGCAACACCCAGTTAGTGAGGCTGTTTTGCCACATCCAGTTGGCAAAGTAAAGGACTTCTGCCGAAGCGGTATAAAAACCTTGCTTTTAGGCTGTTAATTGTTCTTAAATGTTGTAATTGCGACTTGCATAATTCGGAATATCACGGTAATTTTGCAGTTCACACCGAACACATTACTCTTTAATTTATACAAATATGATTTATTCAAGCGAAGTGAAGAACATGTGTAGCGTCTGTAAGGGCGCCTACCATGGTCCTGCACCCATTCCCGAAGAGGGCAAATGGATTCAGGCAAAAGAGATCAAGGACATTTCTGGTTACACTCACGGTATTGGCTGGTGCGCTCCTCAGCAGGGTGCCTGCAAGCTGAGCCTCAATGTCAAGGACGGTATCATTCAGGAGGCTCTCGTCGAGACCATCGGTTGCACGGGTATGACACACTCTGCCGCTATGGCCAGCGAGATTCTGCCAGGCAAGACTATTCTTGAAGCTTTGAATACCGACCTGGTATGTGATGCTATCAACACCGCTATGCGCGAACTCTTCCTGCAGATTGTCTATGGACGCACACAGAGCGCCTTCTCTGAGGGTGGTCTGGCTATCGGTGCCGGTCTGGAAGATCTGGGTAAGGGTCTCCGCTCTCAGACAGGTACTCTCTACGGCACTGTTGCCAAGGGTACTCGCTATCTGGAGCTCACTGAGGGTTACATCACCAAGCAGTTCCTCGACAGCAACAACGAGGTTTGCGGTTACGAGTATGTTCACCTCGGCAAGATGATGGAAGCTATCAAGGCTGGTATGGATGCCAACGAGGCTATCAAGAAGTTTACCGGTTCCTATGGTCGTACGACTGAGGAGCAGGGAGCAGTAAAGGCTATTGATCCACGTAAGGAGTAATTGAAAATTGAAAATTGAAAATTGAAAATTGAAAATTAACAAGTAAAAAACGATTATTCCTATGATAAGAAAAGTACAGTTTGAGAGTCAGGAGCGCCGTATCAACCAGGTTCTTGCTGCTCTGAAGGAGAATGGCATCAACAGTATTGAAGAGGCCAACGAGATTTGTGACAAGGCAGGTGTTGACCCCTATCTGATGTGTGAGGAGACTCAGCGCATCTGCTTTGAGAATGCTAAGTGGGCATACGTTTGTGGTGCTGCCATCGCTATTAAGAAGGGTGTGAAGAATGCTGCCGACGCTGCCGAGGCTATCGGTATCGGTCTGCAGAGCTTCTGTATCCCCGGTTCTGTTGCTGACGACCGTAAGGTAGGTATCGGCCACGGTAACCTCGCTGCCCGTCTGCTCCGCGAGGAGACTGAGTGCTTCGCCTTCCTGGCTGGTCACGAGAGCTTCGCTGCCGCCGAGGGTGCTATCAAGATTGCCGAGATGGCCAACAAGGTTCGCCAGAAGCCCCTTCGCGTCATCCTGAACGGTCTTGGTAAGGACGCTGCTCAGATCATTAGCCGTATCAACGGTTTCACCTATGTTCAAACCCAGTTCGACTACTTCACCTCTGAGCTGAAGATTGTCAAGGAGGTTCCCTATGGCAACAACCCCAGCCGTCTGAAGGTAAAGTGCTATGGTGCTGATGATGTCCGCGAGGGCGTTGCTATCCTGTGGCACGAGAATGTTGACGTGTCTATCACGGGTAACTCTACTAACCCCACACGTTTCCAGCACCCCGTAGCAGGTACTTACAAGAAGGAGCGCGTGCTCGCTGGCAAGCCTTACTTCTCTGTAGCTTCTGGTGGTGGTACCGGTCGTACCCTGCACCCCGATAACATGGCTGCCGGTCCCGCTTCTTACGGTATGACCGACACTATGGGCCGTATGCACTCTGACGCTCAGTTCGCAGGTTCTTCTTCTGTTCCTGCTCACGTTGAGATGATGGGCTTCCTGGGTATTGGTAACAACCCGATGGTTGGTGCTACCGTTGCTATCGCCGTAGCTATCGACCTCGCTCTGAACAAGAAGTAGGAGCCTACCCCCAACCCCTCCCAAAGGGAGGGGGGCGGTAAAGTATGTAATCAAATATGAAGAGAGCTTTGGTAGAAATGCCAAAGCTCTCTTTTTATGTGTTGAATTTTACTATCTTTATATCCCCCCTCCCTTTGGGAGGGGTTGGGGGTCGGCTTCAAAATCCAGACAACTGCGCTGAACGGTATAGGGCCTTACTTTGCCATTGGCAACAGCGAGGTGCTCGGGATGGTTTTTGTAGCCTTTTAGCGACGCTTCGTTGTCGAAGGTGCTGTCGAGCATCACGTCGGCTGTCGATGATGCCAGACGGCCTTCTATGTGTACTGTGGCATCAATCAGTCCGGGAACCTTGCCCACCAGCCCTTCCAGCCCTTCCTTAATACCTGCCTTTACAGCGTTTTTCTCTTCTTCCGACAATTCTGGATTCAATGTCCAAAGTATAATGTGCTTTACCATTTGGTTTTGAGTTTTAAGTTTATAAAGTAATAATTTTCAATTCTCAATTTTCAATTCTCAATTTTCAACTTTCAACTTTCAATTTCCCATATACAGCTGGTAGTACTTCCCGCGCTGCTGTAACAGTTCTTCGTGACTGCCCTGCTCAAGTATTCGCCCGTGATCTAAAACGATTATAATGTCGGCATTGCGCACTGTGCTCAGGCGGTGGGCTATGACAAATGTTGTGCGGCCCTGCATAAGCCGGTCCATGCCCTGCTGAACAAGTCGCTCGGTGCGGGTGTCGATACTGCTGGTGGCTTCGTCGAGGATGAGTACGGGCGGATTGGCTACTGCTGCCCTGCAGATGGCCAGCAGTTGGCGCTCACCTTGCGAGAGGTTGCCACCGTCACCCTGCAGCACAGTATTATATCCGTTTGCCAGACGCCGTATGAAGTCGTCGGCACCAACCAGTCGTGCTGCCTCGCGGCACTCCTCGTCGGTGGCGTCTAATCGTCCGTAGCGGATATTGTCAAGCACGGTGCCTGTAAACAGGTGTGTCTCTTGCAGTACGATGCTCATGCTTTTTCTCAGCGACTCCTTGGTGATGTCTGTCACGGGTATGCCGTCGTATAGTATGCTGCCGCCTTGAATCTCATAGAAACGGTTGATGAGGTTGATGATGGTGGTCTTGCCTGCTCCTGTGCCTCCCACAAAAGCTATCTTCTGCCCCGGCGAGGTGTTGATGTCAATGTCATACAGCACCTGTTTGGCTGCCGTATATCCGAAATCTACGTCTTTGAAGTCCACGTCGCCCTGCGGGTTGTCAAGTTCTATCTTGCCTTCGTCCACTTCTGGCTCGGCATCCATCAGTGCGAAAACGCGCTCGGCTCCAGCACAAGCATTCAGTACGCTGTTTATCTGCTGGCTCACCTGTGTTACCGGCTGTGTGAAACTCTTGTTCAGCTGCAGGAAGGCAACCACGGTGCCTAAGGTAATTGAAAATTGAAAATTTAAAACTGAAATTTGGCCAATGGCCAGTGCTGCACCGACAACTGCCAGTAACACGAAGCCCAGATTACCCAGGTTGCCGTTCACTGGCATTACTATGTTGGCTATCTTATTGGCTTTGTAGGCCGAAGAGCGCAGCTGTTCGTTAATATCCTCAAATTGTCTGATAGCCTGCTGCTCGTGGCAGAACACCTTAACTACTTTCTGTCCTGTCATCATCTCCTCTACGAAATAATTGATGCTTGCCAGGCACGATTGCTGGGAGTAGAAATTCTTACGACTGCGTTTGCCCAACTGTGCCGTGGTCATCATCATAATTACAGCCATCATTACGGATACGAGTGTCAGCGGAATGCTGAGCACCAACATCGATGTAAAGGTGGCTACTATAGTTATCAAAGAGGAGAATACTTGTGCAAGGGCCGTTGATATCATCTGCCTGAGCGTGTCAACATCGTTGGTGTAAACCGACATCATGTCGCCGCGTGAGCGCTGGTCGAAGTAGTTCAGCGGCAAACGTTCCATACGTTCGAAGATACTCTTGCGCAGTTTCAGCATAGTGCCTTGCGAGATGTTAATCATCAGTCGGTTGTATGCGTATGAACAGAGAGTACCGAAGAGCAGTATCAGTGCCAGTTTGAAGAGTGTCTGAGCCAGCGAGGCATATTCAGGGTTGTCAACCTGTGTCAGCGGAACTATATAATTATCTAATAATGTACGCGTGAAGAGCGACGACACCAGCGATGTCAGCGATGCCACCAGGATACACGCCATCACCAGCATCATCTGCCACTTGTAGTAGTGCCAGACGAAAGCCACCATGCGCAGCAGTGTGGTCTTCTGCTCCTTGCTGACCTTCTGGAAACCAGCCTGGGCTCTTTCTCTCTGAGGACCTCCGAACGATGGTTGTCTCATGCCTCACCTCCTTTCTGAGTTACTACGTCGAAGTCGCCCACATCTTCGCTCTGAATGGCATTGATCTCCTGATACAGAGAGTTGGTCTGCAGCAGTTGCTCGTGGGTGTCAAATCCCGTTACCACACCATTGTCCATCACCAGTATGCGGTCACAGTCGCGAACGCTGAGAATGCGCTGAGCGATGACGATTTTTGTCATGTCAGGCAGTTGAGTGTTCAAAGCCTTTCGTATCTTGGCATCTGTAGCAGTGTCGCAGGCCGAGGTAGAGTCGTCGAGTATCAGTATATTTGGTTTTTTCAGCAGTGCCCTGGCTATACAGAGTCGCTGCTTCTGGCCTCCACTCACGTTAGTACCACCTTGTTCTATTCGGCTGTTATATCCCTCTGGCATCTGGTCGATGAACTCATCGGCACAAGCCAGTTGGCAGGCCCGTTGGCATTCTGCCAGCGAGGCATTACTATCTCCCCAGCGCAGATTGTCGAGGATAGTCCCGCTGAATAGGGTGTTCTGTTGTAGCACAACGCTCACCGCCTCGCGCAGAGCCGTCATGTCGTATTCCTTCACATTGCGGCCGCCCACCAGCACCTCGCCCCGTGTCGGGTCGTAGAGTCGGCTGATAAGGCTTACCAGTGTTGATTTTCCTGAGCCCGTTCCACCGATTACGCCGATGGTCTCGCCACTCTTGATGCTGAATGTGACGTTGTATAGGGCAGATTTGCGGGAGCCTCCTTCCTTCCCCACTTGGGTGGACTGAGGTGGGGCTTGATAGTCAAACCTGACTCCTCTGAACTCTATGCTTCCGTCGCCAATACTCGTTACTGCATTATCGGGGTTTACGATATCGGCCTGTTCTTCTATCACCTCAGACACACGTCTTGCCGAAGCGGCGCTCTGCGTTAGCATGACGAAAACCATCGAGAGCATCATCAGCGACATCAGTATCGACATCACATAGGTAAACAGCGATGTCAACTCACCCATAGTGAGTGAGCCATCTACTACGTAATGGGCTCCGAACCACGACAGAGCAATAATGCAACCATACACCACCATATTCATAATAGGGTGGTTGAGAGCCATCAGACTCTCTGCCTTGATATACAGTTTATACAGTCCCTCAGCAGCACGCGAAAACTTGCTGTTCTCGAAATCCTCGCGCACAAAAGCCTTCACAACACGTATTGCCGCGATATTCTCCTGAACACACTGGTTTAGTTCATCGTACTTCACAAATACCTGTTGGAAGAGTCTGGCCACCCTTGAAATGATGTTATAGAGCGAGAAGCTCAATATTATCAGGGCTACCAGGAATATTAGCGACAGCCGAGCATCGATAATCAGGCACATCACTATGCTCAGCAACAGTCGGAATGGTGCCCTTACCGTCACACGCAATATCTGCTGAAAGGCATTCTGCAGCGAGTTCACGTCGGTAGTCATGCGGGTAATAAGTCCTGCTGTTGAGTACTTGTCAATGTCGGAGAATGCAAAAGTCTGTATATTCCTATACATTGCCGAGCGCAGATTGGCAGCAAATCCCGTCGAAGCGTATGCCGATGACCAGCCAGCCATGATGCCGAATGCCAGACTGAGGAATGCCATTCCTATCATTAAGGCCCCATGGTAGTAAACCTGCTGAATGTCACCCGCTGTGATACCTTTGTCAATGAGCGATGCCGTAACATAAGGTATAAGCACGTCCATAACCACCTCCAGTGCAGTAAACACAGGAGTCATCACCGATGCAGTGCGGTATTGACGAATTTGTCTGAATAGAGTTTTCAGCATTTCTTTTTATAGACGTACCAAACATTCGTATGTCCACGATTTCATGGCTGTAATAATAAAAACTTCCCTGTAGCCACTCATAGGCTACAGGGAAGTTCATAAATTATAAAGGATTACTCCACGGTTGGTGAAACATTCTGACGCTCGTAGTAAGCCTTGTAGGCATCGCCGCCAAACTTCAGACCGAGGTCTTCGCCAGCCAGGGCATCGCAGACGCCTTTATAGGCCCACTTGCGCAGGAATGTGGCATCGAACAAGTTGGGCTTCTCGCCCTTCAGCCAGTATTCGTGCTCGTCGTCGGCATCGGTGAGCGACCAGATGGTGATACCACTCTGCTGTGCCTCGGGAACATTCTCGAAGTAAGACTCGAATACGGTCTTATAGGCATCGGCCTGAGCCTTGTACTGAGCCGACGAGGGGTTAGAGGTGTTGAGCGAGATGTCGAGTTCGGTGATGCGGACCAGCTTGCCCGTGGCAGCCAGTTCGTTGAATTGCTTGTCAACCTGTGCGCGCAGGGCAGCCACCTTCTCGGCATTGTTGGCAGCATCGTCGCTGGTACCGCTGAGTGTGATGTGCATCTGCGTACCGATACCATCTACGATGGCAGAGCCGTGGGCAGCATCGATGTCTTGCACGAACTTGATGGCGGCAGCGCGCTTGCCATCGCTCGACTCCAGATTATAGTCGTTGTAGAACAGCTTGGTCTCGGCGGGCAGGAACTGGCGTGCGTACTCGAATGCCTTGACGGCATAGTCGTTCACGTAGTAGCCCCAGTAGAAGTGACCGCTGGCCCAGTTGAGCTCTAGTCCGTCTGTTGTGTTCTCAACAGGCTCCTGATCGTAGTTGCCGTCGCCGTCGGAACCGCCGAAGACTCCGTCAACGCCGCGAACCTTCTTTTCTCCGTCGGTGATAGCCTCGTTGATGACGTCATAGCCCTGGGGTACGATGCCTTTGTCGGCCAGGTGTTCGGCCATACCCTTCACCCACGACTCCATGGCACCGAGCAGTGCTGTGCGCTTCTCCTCGGCGGTCTTCAGCACATAGTAGCTCTTGGCGGCACGGCGGGGAGCAGCGGCTCCCTGATTCTTTGCCGGTCCGAATTTGATGTCGTCGATATAATATGTAGCACCCACCTTGCCGAAATTGATGATAATGCGATTCACGTCGTCGTAGGCTGGTGTGAATTCTGCCTCGCAGAGCACCCACTCGGTGCCTACTTCGAAGGTGGTGTAGGCTCCTTGCGAACCGTAGGTGCTGCCGTTCTGATACTGGAACTGCAGCTGTCCGGCAGCCGACGATGACTTGGCATAGAACTGTATGATATACTTCTTGCTGTTGTCGAGATAGTCGCTGAAGGTATAGGCATTCTGAGCCTCCCAGAAGTTGCCGTCGCCCTTGTTGGCAAGCATGAGCGAGTGAGTACCACCGTGCGACACGTTGTCAACTACTGCTGCATCAGCCTTGTTGCCGCCCCATGAGCCCCAGCCCTGAGTGTCGCCGCTCTCAAAGTCGCACGACACCATCAGTTCCATGGGCTCTTCCTGCTGTTCTCCAAACTCTATGTCGTCGATATAGTAGGTGCCACCCACCTTGCCGAAGTTCAGAATGATGCGATTCGCGTCGTCATAGGCCGTGATGGTAAACTTGGCTTCACATGTTGTCCACTCAGTGCCTACGTCGAAGGTGGTGTATCCGCCCTGCGAACCGTATGTGCTGCCGTTCTGATACTGGAACTGTAGTTGTCCGGCAGCAGTGGTTGACTTGGCCTTGAAGCGGATGGTGAGCTCTACATCCATGGGGAGAGGCGTGTCGAAGGTGTAGGCAAACTGAGCCTCCCAGAAGTTGCCGTCGCCCTTGTTGGTCAGCACGGCAGCGGCAGAGCCGTCAGGACCGGCACCGCTGACCACCTCGACCTTGTCCTTGTTGCCGCCCCAAGAGCCCCAGCCGCCAGTGGTACCGCCGTTGAAGTCGGAGGCATCGCCAGCCAGCATGTTCTTGATGTCGCTGTCGCTCTCAACCACCAGTGTGGGCTTGATGAGTGATTTCAGGTAGGTCTGGTTCTGTTGTGTGTGCCAGAAGAAATTGTGGCCGTAGAGTGCCATGTTGTCGGCGATAATGGCATCAAGAGCGGGGTCGAGGTTGGCAAAGTTCAGTGCTCCCGTGTTGCCAACGATGGCATCGTGTTTCATGGCATTGCCCCACGTCACCATCTGGAAGTTGCCGGCAGCCAATTCGTGACGGCCGTCGTCGCCCATATAGATACTATTGCCTATACCCAGTCCCAGTTTCATGGCGGGGTGGTTGTCTGCAGCATAGGCTTTGATGACGTCGTAGTTGGCCAGCACCTCTTTCACGGCCAGAGGAATCTCATCCTTAGTGACACCAGTATGTCCTTCGGGCGTTCCCCACTCCATAATCTGGTCGTCGCAGCCAGTGAGTCCAATAGCCAATAAACAATAACCAATAACCGTTATTGTGCTGAATATCTTTTTCATTGTCATTCTCTTTTAAATGTTTATTGTTTCATGTTATTGTTCATTGTCATCAAAGTCGTTCACCTTGATGGCAGTGGTGTTCACCACGCGGATGTTGTCGATGTAGATCTTCTGGGTGAAGAGCTTAGCGGGGTAGTTCAACACTGGAGTCACGCCCTCCTCGGTCTTGATGTCGCCATTGACAAAGAGGAAGAGGAAGTTGCGATACGAGCCTGCATTGCGGTCGTCGCTCACCTGTCGCAAGGTGGCAGCGGCAGCAGTAGCCTTGTCGGCATCGCTCTTAGCCGTCTCGGGGTTGTAGTTGCCAAATTTGCTCAGCGGCAGTGTGATGGTCTGCCAGCGTTGGCCTGTTGTGAATGCCTGGTGGGTTCCGTCGTCGTTGAGCCAGGGAATCCACACAGCAGCGGTATTCTTATACTGTGCCGAGAACTTGGTGCAGTCTGAGTTCCAACCATAATTTGAGAGGTTGTTCTGCAACGAGAATTCCAGCTGACCACTCTCATCCCACGGCTCTGGACAATAGATGTCGAACTGCAGGGCCAAGTTGGAAGCTAATGTTGTCTCAGGAATGATGCTGAACATGCGCGACCAGTCGTCGTTGGCATTGTCGTTACCTGCCGTAGCCCACAGCAGTGAGTTGCTGCCGGCATCCAAACCACCGGCATCCAGTTTTACCTGAGGTACCAGCATGGCCACCTTGCCGCGTCCTGTTGCAAGAGGATCGCTTACGAGATCGTCGTTGCTATAGGTAGCCGACCATGAACCCAGCTCTCCCTTTCCGTCGAAATCAGTGACGAAACATCTGAAGTCGTTGAAATAAGCAGGGGTCACCGCCGTGCCATTAGCTCCCTCACTGGTGATAGAACCAGCCTCCGTGACTCCATCAGGCATGGTGAATGAATACCACTTACCATCCTCGTCGCTGATTATGCCGCTTGTAATCTCTATGCCACCAGGCAGTGTCACCTTGGTGGTCTCCTGCAGGTTAGTACCATATACGTTAACGGTCTCACCAGCCTTGGGCAGGGTGTTGTCACAACTGCTGATGCTGGGGGCGGCAGCACGGATGGTAAACTTATATACCAGCTTGTTGCTGTCGCTCTTGTATAGGGTGATAGTATTGCGTACACTCTCGTCAGCCTTCTCTACGGGTGTGTCGCCATTGAGTGTTACCCACACGTTGTTGTCGGTCATCAGGGCATTGTTGAAGTAGGTCTCATAGCCATTGATGTAAATCTTCTTTAGGCCCATAAAGCCCGAGCCCTGGATGCGCAGCAGCTGTCCCAGACGGGCAAATTCCACCTCGCGGTCCTTGTTGACCTCATCATTGATATTCTCAAGGAATATCTTGTCTATCGTCATTTGTGTCGTACTGCCACCGTTGTCGTCGTCCTTACAGCCCGTAAACACCACAGCTGCGATGGCCAGACACAGGAAATATTTCATTGTCTTCATAATGTTTTACCTTTTTACTTTTATTACCTTTTTACCTTTAAAACAGGTCTGCATCAGTTACTTCACGCTCGCCAAACTCGTAGGCAATAGTCTGAATGTTACCGCTGGCATCAGGTTTCAGAAGCGGATTCTTGGTCTGGTCGGTATCAGCGATAGGCAGTGTCAGGTTGGCTGCTGTTGCTACAGAAACGCTGGGACCGGGAGCCACATAGGTGTCGGGCAACTTATATTCGTGCGTAGAGGCTGTATAGTAGCTGGCATTGCGATGCTGATTGTTGACATAGTTGACAACCTCGGTCTGCTGATAGTATCCGCGACGCACCAGGAAGTACCAGTACAATCCCTCGAAAGCAGTCTCCACACGGAACTCATGACGCAGGTCTTCATAGGTCACCTTCTGCTTGGCAGGCATGCCAGCACGCTGACGTATGGTGTTAAACAGTTTCAGGGCTGTTGCATCAGTGGTCTGGAACACCATCTGTGCATTACCGTGTATATCGACACTGCTTTGAGCATACTGCAGGCAAGCGTCAACATAGTTCAGATACACCTCGGCCAGACGCAACATATATGTGTTGATGCCAGAGTTGTTGTTGACGGCAAATCCGTTGACGGCATTGGTGCCGATGACATACTTCTTAATGTTGGCACCCTGGCTGCCAGCACTCTCTGTCTCGCCATAGATATATGGCTTCTCGGGGTCGGTAGATAGTTCGGGGTAAGCTTCACCATAGCTGGCTACCGAGTAGTGCCGACGAATAGCATCATCAACGATACTGTTGTCGAGGGTTTCGTCCTTATATTGCTTCAGTTCTTCCCACAAATCCCACGAGCAGTAGGTTGAACCACCCCATGAGTTACCCTGATTCACCTGAGTACTCCAAGCCAGGAAACGAGTCATCGACTGAGCCAAACCACTGCTGGCACCAGCCTGGAACTGCAACTGGAACATGCTCTCGTCATTATTGTTCTGCGTGCTGGCAGCAAACAGGTCGGCATAATTGCCCAGCAACTTGTAAGGACCTTCGTTGATGGCCTTCATTGCAGCCTGCTTGGCAGCGTTCAGATAATACTCATTGCGCGTGCCAGTGTTTCTGTCGGTGGTCACGTTGCTGCCGTCGTAACGTCCGCTGGTAGTAAGGCCAGCCATTGACAAATAAAAACGGCTCAGCATACCATATGCAGCATACTTATTGACACGGCCTGCACCAGGAGAAGAGGCAGGCAGATTGACTGCTGCATACTCCATATCGCGGATAGCAAACTCAATGACATCGGCCAGCGGGGCTGGCGACAGCACGTAGTTGTTGACCAGGTTCTGGGTGTTGGTATATATAATGCCACATCCCCACAGTGAGCCAATGTACCAATATGCCAGTCCGCGCATAAAGCGAGCCTCGGCAACACCCTGACGCTTGGCAGTCTCGCCGACACCACTGGTCGAGAAGTTGGTGATGTTGTTAATGGTATTGTTAGACTGGGCAACCACTGAATAGAGTGCTCCCCACGCTTCCGACAAGCCCGTTGACAGACCAGTCTCTGTGAAGTTGGTGTAGGGGTAAATGTAGTCAGAATACTGAGCGGTGATATTGTTGGCTCGTCCGTCGCCCATGCCATAGTAGAACTTGTCGTTAAAGTCGTACCATACATAGCTGTAGAGCGGATACACGGCTTGCGAGACAGCATCGTCACTGGTGAAGAAGTTGCTCTGGCCCAGCTGATAGCTGTTCTCCTGATCCAGAAAGTCCTCGGCACAACTGCCCAACGAGATCATTCCTGCCAGTGCTATTGTATATTTTAATATGCTAGTTTTCATAATTCTCAATCTTGAGTTTTTGAGTTTTTGGGTTTCTGAGTTTTTCAACTCATCAACTTTTTAATTAAAATTGAACGTTCACACCGACGGTATAGATACGAGGTGATGGATAGCGGCTGTAGTCAACACCGTTGAGCAGGGCATCGCCACGCATCGAACCCACTTCAGGATCAAACCCGTCATACTTGGTGATGGTAAAGAGATTCTGGATGTTGCAGTACACCTTGGCATTGCTGAGGTAGATCTTTTGCACCAGCTTGCGGGGCAGAGTGTAGCTGAGCGACACGTTCTGCAGACGAATGTAGCTGCCGTCCTCAACGTAGGCATCGCTCACGCGGTTGTTCTTGTTGACACCGCTCTCTGTTGACAGGCGAGGCATAATACTGCTGGTGTTGGTAACATAATAGTTACGATAGTCGTCAGGACCATTCTCATCATACTTGGCCAGACGTGCATAGTCGAGAACGGTGGTCAACTGGTTACTCGTAGAACCGGTGATATCGAGGAAACGACGGCCATAATTCAGAATCTTATTGCCATAAGAACCGCTGAACTGGATGCTCAGGTCAAAACCCTTATATGAGAAAGTGTTGCCAAAGCCCCAGGTGAACTTAGGTTCAGGATTGCCTATGAATGTCTGGTCATTGTTGTCGATGACACCATCGCCATTGATATCTTCATAGATAAAGTCGCCGATGAACACACCACCTGTTGTGGGTGAAGTAGCAATGCTTGCACCTTCGGGCAGTGCTACAGTCTTGATATTGCCATTGGCATCCTTGTAATAGAAGTCCTCGGGCTTGTCGAAACGTCCGATGACCTTATAGCCCCAGAACTGTCCGATGGGTTCTCCGACGATGGTGTTAGTGACAGTAGCTGTCTCTGAACCAATCTGCAAGGTCTTAGGCAGCGTACCGGTCTCGGTGTCCAGCGATGTTACCTTGTTGCGGTTCAGCGAGAAGACCACATTCGAACGCCACTGGAATTCCTTGTTCTCGATATTGACGGTGTTCAGCGTCATCTCGATACCCGTGTTGCGCAGGCTGCCGACATTACCCCATGGATTGGTAGCGGCACCGTACTTTGAACCGCCGCCCGAGCCGAGGAATGCAGGCAGATCGAGTCTCATCAGCAGGTCGTTGGTCTTTTTATAGTACCAGTCGAAGACAAAGTCGATGCGACCGCCAAAGAGCGACAGGTCGAAACCGATGTTGGTAGAATATGTTGTCTCCCATTTCAGGTCCTGATTGGCATTATTAGCATTCAGCACACCTACGCCCCAAGTGGTGGTGTAGTTGGCCAGCATAGCCATGTAAGCCCAGTCTTCTACGTTCTGGTTACCGGTGGTACCCCAGCCCAAACGAAGCTTCAGGTTGCTGATGACCTTGTTGTCTTTCAGGAAGTTCTCCTGGCTGGCACGCCATGCGAAGGCTGCTGAGGGGAACCATCCCCAACGGTTGTCCTTGTAGAACTTGCTGGAGCCGTCGCGGCGCAGCGTTGCAGTCAAGAGATAACGATCGTCGTAATTATATAGAGCACGTCCGAAGTAAGAGAACAGCGACGTGTTGTTCTGGTAACCATCGATATTGACATTGGCACCTGTGGTCTCACCAGCGCGGATGTCAATCACCGAGTTTGAGAGATAACCCTGATTAGAAGCATTCATGTTCTCCCAGTAGTTATGGCTCATCTCCTGACCTACCATCACATTCAGATTGTGCTTCTCTGCAATGGTACCGTTATAAGTCAGGATATTTCGCCACGACCAGTACTTGGAATCGTTCTTGTACCATGCACCGTCGCGCTGACTGCTCTCGCGTACGCCAAACTTATAATCGGGCTGATAGGTCTTGGTCTTGTTCAGGTTGTAGTCGGCCGACAGCTCCGTCTTCAGCGTCAGTCCCTTATACAGCGTTGCTTCCAGATAAGTGTTGATGCGGAAGTTCAGACGCTTGGCATAGTTGGTCTTTATCTCGGCCAGAGCCACGGCATTGTCGGGCATCCACTGGTCGTCGGGACCGTCGTAGCCTCCCTCGGGGTTGCGCACTGCCACAGAGGGCTGCGAGCGCAGGGCTGTCATGATGATGTCCCAGTTCTTCTCCATCTCCTGCTTCGAGTCTGACAGTGAGAACGAGATGCCGCCCTTCAGCCATTTCTTCAGCTCTGTATCCAGATTACCGCGGAGTGTCTGACGGCGGAAGCCTGTGTTGATTGCTATACCGTCCTGATTGAGGTATCCGGCCGAGATGGCGTATGTGGTTTTGTCGGATCCTCCCGCCAGCGAGAGACTGTGATTGGTCATGAAGGCGGTCTTGAACAGCTCGTCTTGCCAGTCGGTACCCTCGCCTAACAGCTCCGGACGTATGAACGAACCCACGGCTGTCTTGATCTGGGCATCGGCAATGTCGTTGTAATGCTGGGCATACTGCTTCAGGTTCAGCACATCCAGCTTCTTGGGCATCTGCTGCCATCCCACGTAGCCGTCGTATGTCACGGTAGCCTCGCCAGCCTTACCTCGCTTGGTGGTTATCATGATGACACCATTGCTTGCGCGCGAACCATAAATAGCTGTAGCAGAGGCATCCTTCAGAATGTCCATCGTCAGAATGTCGCTGGGGTTGATGCCTGCCAGCGGGTTGGTGTTGCCGTTGTCAGAACCGTCGGAATCAATAATGACGCCGTCGATGACAAAGATTGGCTGGCTCGATGCATTGAGCGAGTTAGTACCGCGGATGCGGATGGTAGATGAACCACCGGGAGTACCGGTATTGGCCTGAATCTGCACACCAGCGGCACGGCCCTGCAGTACCTGGTCGATGCTGGTGGTGACCGACTTCTCGATGGCTTTGTTGTCAACCTGTGTTACTGCACCCGTAAGGTCTGACTTACGCATCGTACCGTAACCTACTACTACCACTTCGTTCAGCAGTGTCTCGTCTTCTGAGAGCATCACGTTGATTTGGCTCTTGCCATTCACCTTGACTTCCTTGCTCTCGTAGCCTACATAGCTGAACACCAGCGTGGCATTAGCCTGAGCGTCGATGGTGTAGTTGCCGTCGTAGTCGGTAATCGTACCACCCTGAGCTCCTTTTACTTTTACTGTCGCTCCGATGACGGGGCCGTCGGCAGCCGTCACGGTACCCTTGACAGTGATCTTCTGCGCATACATCCCTATGGGAAGCATAAAGAGCAGGAAAATCACAACAATGGTACATTTTAAAACTTTACATGTGTGATTCATACATTTGTTTTTTAGTAATGGTATGTATAATGAAATTTCGTCTGCAAATTTAGACATTTACGCTCAAATGCCTGTTTTTGCATGTTTCATGGTTGTTTCATTTTGTTTCATTTCTGCATACTCTGTAGGTGTCATGCCAAAGTGTTTCTTGAAAACAGTAGAAAAGTGGGCCTGATTGTTGAATCCAACAGAGTATGCCACCTGGGTGATATTTATCTTCTTATTGCCTATCAGGCGTGCTGCCTGTTCTAGTCTGACATTGCGGATAAACTCACTGGTAGAGAGACCAGTCATCTCCTTCATCTTGCGGTGCAGCTGGGCCCTGCTGATACCTACGCTCTTGGTGAGCGACTCTACGCCGAAGTCGGTATTCGACAGGTTTTCGTTGACGCTCTTTAGCACCCTCTCCATCAGGGCATCGTTGTTGTCCTTCACTCTGACAGCCTTTATCTCTCCACCCTCTTCTGATGAACCGAAGACTTTTCCGCGCAGCCATTTCATGTTCTGCTTAAGGTCGCTGATAATTAGGTGTAGCCGTTTTTCGGCCAGATAGCGTCGCCAACTGAAGGCAAACATGGCTCCGAATGCTGCCACGATGAGAAAGTAGAGGGCATAGGCCCATGGGGTTTTATACCAGGGTTTCTGGATAGTGATGGTGATGGTATTCGTCGTTTCCGATATAGCACTGCCCGCTTTGGCCTTTATCTCAATGGTGTATCGTCCGGGTTGCAACTGGTTGAACACCAACTGGTTGTTGCCTTCATTGGTTTGCATCCATCTGCCCTGATGGTTTAGGCGATACAGGAAGACAATATTCTCGGCGTTGTGATAGTCGAGCAGCGAGAACTCCAGGGTGAATGAATTGTCGGAGTAGGGTAGCTCGAATTGGTGTTGCAGGGGGTTGAGGGTCTTGCCGCTGGCAGTAATGCGCGTGAGGAATGTAGGCCCAAGCAGTTGTCTGTTGCTGCTCACTTGATGAGGGTGGAATGTCACCAGTCCGTCGGCTATGCCAAAACTTATACGGTCGTCGCTGTGGTGTATTATTGCGCCGAGCACATATTCATCGGTTATCAGAGCGTTGCCTGCGATGTGGCCAGTCAGTCGGCCTTGCTTCTCGTTGTATTGCCAGATACCCATTGTGGTGGATATCCAGATGTCGCCATTCTTGTCGGCGGCCATGGCACATATCATTTTGTCGTGCAGCGGTTCGGTGCCTGCCACTTCGCTTGTCTTGTTTTTCTTCCTGTCGTAACGGTAGAGTCCGCTCTCGGTACCTATCAGGATGTCGCCGCCTGCCGTTTCACACGTGGTATAGCACTGCTTGCCCTCCAGCAGCGTGTTCCATCCGAGGCTGTTGAACACATATCCATCGGTAAGCATCATCGACAGGCCGTTGGTAGTGCATATCCACAGCACACCATGCGAGTCGAACATAAGTGCCTTTATCCAATCGTTGCACAGATATCCGCCCTTCCGGCCTGTTTGTTGCATGCTGAGCAACACACCTTGTCTGGCGTCTGGGTCGTAGGCATACAGTCCGCTTCCGAAGGTGCTGATATACAGCCGTCCGTCGGCATCCTCGGCCAGGCAGTTAAGTCCGCGTCCTTCCAGGGTAAGCTCTGGGCTGGCATTGCCTGTGGATGGGTCGTAGCGGTATAGCACGTTCTCGGCCGTGAGCCAATAGCGACCTGTCTTGCTGCGGCAGATGAGGCGTGTGCCCTTTGGCGATTGTGGATGCGAGGTGACGCGCCCCATGCTGTCGAAATGATATACCCCGCTGTTCTGCACCGTACACCAGGTACCACCGCTGCCGTCGGGTGTTATTGACGATACTCCGCTGCCCGTCAGGTAGTGCTGTTGCGACAGACTATATATATAAAAAGGTGACTGCTGTTTCGACATCACCATCAACCCCTTGGAATAGCAGGCCGCCCACAGGTTCTGGTCTTTGTCTTCCATCACGTCAACTACGTTGGCGGTATTCAGGTCCATATCAGCATTGTCGCTCACCATGGCCGTCAGCTGTTGCCTCCCTTTGGATATCTTCATAAGTCCGCTGCCCGATGTGGCTAAATAGATGTTGCCTTCTCTGTCGATCGTGGCATCCTGTATGCTTACGTTGTCGGCGAGTGCCGACAGGTCGAAGCCGGCATCACCGATGCTCTCCGTCTGATAGTCGAATGCCAGGATACCATTCATGCAGACTATGAGCAGCCTCTTACTGTATTCCAAGAATTTCACGGGTTGACCGCATGACGACTCGTAGTCGCGTGTGGCCACTTGACGGCTGCCCTGCTCAACGAAACGGGTAAACGTCGCTACATGGCTGCTGCGCCACAGGCGTCCCTCGCGGTCAATATGCATACAGTAGTAGAATCTGTCGATGTTGCGACGGTTGTAGCTGCCTTCGTAGTGTATTGGGGTGTCGTTGTGTTGCGAGTAGAGGCCGTATCCTGCTGTACCAATAAGCAGTCGGCCGTCGCGGTGTTCGGTCAGCGCATTTATTCGTGGCGTCCTGTTGTCGGGGAATGTGTATCTGTGGAAAAGGTCTCTCTCATAATCGTAGCGCACCAGTCCCTTTGAGCACCCCACCCATAGCTGTCCTTGATGGTCGATGAACAGCGACGAAATCTCATTGCCATTGATGGTGGTAGTGTCTGTCCTGCTGTGAAAGTATGAGGTGTAGCGGTATCCGTCAAACTTGTTCAGTCCGTACTCCGTGCCAATCCAGATATAGCCATACCTGTCTTGACATACACAGGTAATGAGTCCGCTCGACAGCTTGTCGGCAGTGTATAGATGTCCTGTTTCAGCGCTACACCATATAGAGTTGATGAGGCTGAACAACAGGATGCTGAGTCTCAAAAATCGTATCATATCATTTAGTAGTGGTGGCAAAGGTACAAAATAATAATTAAAAGTGAAGAGTTAAGAGTGAATTATTTGGTACCGCCCAAATAAAAATTTTCAATTTTCCATTATCAATTCTCATTTACTATGCGTAATTTTGCTGTTGAGTAATTAGAAACTATTTAATACAATGAATATAATCAGGCTTTGGACAATCGGCAGATAAGAATTTGCTGCTCGCTTGAAAAAACTCAAATAATATTTGGCTTTTTGCTCGCTTAATCGTACCTTTGCATCCAAATAATAAATCGTAAATAGTAAATCGTAAATCATGTATGCACGTATGACCGCTGCTGAGGCAGCAGCATTGATCAAGAATGGCGACCAGATCGCCATGAGTGGTTTCACACCAGCCGGTGTGGCCAAGGCAACAACCAAGGAGCTGGCCAAGATTGCCGTTGCCGAGCATGAGGCAGGCCGCGAATTTAAGGTAGCTATCTTCACTGGAGCATCTACCGGACAGTCCACCGATGGTGATCTGGCTAATGCACAGGCCATCAAGTACCGCGCCCCCTACACCACCAACCCCGATTTCCGCAAGCATGTCAATCTGGGTGAGATTCCCTACAACGACCTCCACCTGAGCCACATGGCACAGGAGCTGCGCTACGGTTTCTATGGTGACTTGGACTGGGCCATCCTTGAGGTGTGTGATATCGAGGATGCTGGCAACGACTATCACGTCTATCTTACTGCCGCCGGTGGCATCTCGCCCACAGCAGCACGCCTGGCCAAGAAGGTTATCCTCGAGCTCAACTCGTTCCATAACCCCAATGCCAAGTTCATCCACGACGTATATGAGCCGCTCGATCCCCCTTACCGCAAGGCCATACCCATCGAGCATCCCAGCGACCGCATCGGTAAGCCCTACGTCTCGATTCCCAAAGACAAGGTGGTGGGTGTAGTAGAGTGTAATATCCCCGACGAGGCCCGTGCCTTCAAAGACAGCGACCCCGTCACCGATAAGATAGGATTCCTTACAGCCGAGTTCCTTGTTGAGGAGATGCACAAGGGACGTATCCCCCGTGAGTTCCTGCCTCTGCAGAGCGGTGTGGGTTCAACAGCCAACGCCATCCTCGGCGCACTGGGTGCCGACAAGCACGTGCCCGACTTCAATATCTATACCGAGGTTATCCAGAACTCAGTTATCGAGATGATGCTCAATGGTCGTGTCAAAGACGCTTCTGCCTGCTCGCTGACTGTTTCTAACGATTGTCTGATGCAGGTTTACGACAATATGGACTACTTTAAGAACCACCTGACACTGCGCCAGAGCGAAATCAGCAACTCACCTGAGATCATTCGCCGATTAGGAGTTATCGCCATCAATACCGCCATCGAGGCCGACCTCTACGGCAATGTCAACTCTACCCACATCAGCGGCACAAAGATGATGAACGGTATCGGTGGTTCGGGCGACTTCATCCGCAATGCCTACCTCTCTATCTTCACCTGTCCGTCAGTGGCCAAGGGTGGTGTCATCTCGTCAATCGTTCCTTTTGTAAGCCATCAGGACTCTTCAGAGCACGACGTCAACATCATCGTTACCGAACAGGGTGTTGCCGACCTGCGTGGCAAGTCGCCTGCACAGCGTGCCGAGTGCATTATTGAGAATTGTGCTCACCCCGACTACAAGCAGCTGCTGTGGGACTACCTGAAGATTTCGAAGATGGGTCAGACCCGTCACAACCTGACTGCCGCCTTCGC